>NZ_JBTRWP010000016.1:0-62511 GCF_054609335.1 Acidiferrobacter sp.
ACCCCTTGCATTATCTAGGGGATGATGTTTTGGCAGCGAGCCTAAGGTCTAGCGGAAAACCCCTCATGCCATGCGCGAGCCCGGGCACCAAGCCCGCGCCCGCGGGGACCGGCCCTCAAGCGAGGCGTCTATGCCAGAGCGCGCTTTTGACAACCAGCCGATGAAGAGAACGTTCGCGGTTATAGCGACCCACCTCACGCAACGGCACCCATCGAAGTTCATACGACTCCTCGTTCCCGACAAGCGGTAGGGTATCGTCTATCTCCACTACGAAGCGAATATCGAGATGCTCGTGTTCGGGATCTTGGCGCATGGCCGGTATTCTATGGATATCGATATCAAAGACCTCGGGGCAAAGAAACCGGATACCCGTGATCGGGACGCCCGTCTCCTCGCTGCACTCCCTGACCGCCACGCGCTGCACATCCTCGTCGCCATCGGCGTGGCCGCCGGGTTGGAACCATTGATCGAGCTTGCGATGGAGTACGAGCAAGGTAGCATCGCGCCGCGGATTCAGAACCCAGGAGGAGCCCGTCACATGCAGACCCTCGGCCTCGCGATCGAAGCAGTGCGGCGACTCCGAAAGCAGTCGGCAGGCACGCCGTGCGTAAGCGCCCTCCTCAGGAAAACGGCTACGGTACCGGCAAAGTGCGTCTTGCAGCTCGCGGCGGTCCATGCTTCAGGTCCAGGAGGGGTTCTGTATCGCGTGCACCGCCGCGGCCGCCGCCTCGTCGATGTCCGCCTCGCGCCCAGCGATAATCATACGCCCGTAGGCACCCACCGCGCGCACGTCGACCAAAGTGATATTCGCGGCCTTTTCCGCCTGGTTAGCGGCATAGATGATATACCCCGCAGGCTCGGTCTCCAGGATGAACATACTCTGTTCGGGGAGGATCATGGACCCACGGCGGTTCTGCCGGTTGATGAGCACAGTATGGTCCGGCATCATGCCGCGTATGATCTCCCTCCAGGTGATCCGGCAGGCCTTGCGATCCTCCTGACCCGCACCCAGGCGCGCCAAAACCGCCTGCCCTGCGTCTCGGACATCGCTCTGATCGCGATGATGGATGACCATAGCCCCGAACTCGCGCTCGATCACAAGCTGCGAGAGATGCACCCTCGTTGCCTTCAAGGCGATGTCGGTGAGCCTATGCACCGCCATGCCCGGCGACACCTCCACCCACAGCGCCGCATCCCCAGGCACGGGCAGGAAGCCCTGCGAGACGCTGCCTATATAGGCTGCGAGCTGAGGCTGGAGCGAGTCGATATAAACGTAGGTGCGAAGCTGGATCATAGGTCACACAAAACAATCGAACGATTTTAACAGATACCGATATCCCGGACTATCGCAGCTCCGTGGGCCGCAATCATCGCGAGGCGTCCCGCCTACACACCGACCCACCTGAGACCGACTCCTCAGAAGAAGGTCCCCACCGCAGCGTCGAGGGCGTCACGCATGTCTGGATCGTCGGTCATCGGCCGTACCAAAGCCATGCTGCAAGCGGCGAGCGGGTCGACGCCCTTTTGCATCAAGGATCCCGCGTAGATCAACATGCGCGTGGACAACCCTTCGTCGAGCCCGTGGCCCTTCAGATTCCGCGACCGCTCCGCGACCGATACGAGTTTCCCCGCCACATCGATCGACACTCCGGATTCGTGGGCCACGATCTCAATCTCGATCTCGCGATCGGGGTAATTGAAATCCAAAGCCCCAAACCGCTGCTTGGTCGACTGTTTCAAATCCTTCATCGCCGCCTGGTAGCCGGGATTGTAGGAAATGACTAACTGAAAATCGGGGTGCGCGTGGATCAACTCACCCTTCTTGTCCAAAGGCAGGTTGCGTCTATGGTCCGTGAGCGGGTGGATGACTACCGTCGTATCCTGACGCGCCTCGACGACCTCATCCAGATAGCAGATGGCACCCAGTCGCGCAGCCGTCGCGAGCGGGCCGTCCTGCCATTTGGTGCCATCCTTGTCAAGCAGAAAACGCCCCACGAGGTCCGACGCGGTCATATCCTCGTTGCACGCGACGGTCACGAGCGGCCGCTTGAGCCGCCAAGCCATATATTCAATGAAACGCGACTTGCCGCAGCCCGTGGGTCCCTTCACCATCATGGGCAGACGCGCGGCGTAGGCGGCCTCGAAGAGCGCAACCTCGTCGCTCACCTCCTTGTAATACGGCTCTTTCTCGATGCGGTACTGCTTTTCCAGATCAGACATGGGAGACCCTCTTTAAGTGGAATCAGCGACGGGCGACCGTCAGCTCTTGAACTTCACGAGACGGCTGACCTGAATATCGGAGACGAACACCACCCCCGTATGCTGCTCGAAAAAGGGCGCGAAGCCCTCGAGGATGGGCCGCACCAGCTCTTCGCCCACCGCGGCTATGATCATGATGAGCGCATCGTCTTCGTTGAACATGACATGGCCTTCATACATGCCATGGCTGCCCTTGCCCGAGAGGTTGCCAACGATGGTGTAGCCCTTCAAGCCCGCGCGATCCAAAAGATCCGTCGCAAACTCTTTGTGGACACCCTCAAGAATGATCTCGAGTTTCTTCAAAGGACTGAGATTCAAGGATTTCATGATTAAGCCTCCAAAACTGGGTTCGTGGACGGCGCCTGCACACTATGCGCCGTGCGCGGGTGGACGGTGAACGCGCCATCGTCCAAGACATGCACCCGATAGTCGTCCTCGGGGTCGAGGACCAAAAGCCGCACCCAGCCGCCCTTAATGAGAGCCTGCACCTTGGCGATGCGCCCGACAGTCCGCTGGGCAAATTCCAGAGGCGCCTCCACCAAGGCAATGAGCCGCAGCGGCTCATGATACGGTTGACCGTCTTTGAGTACGGTCTGGGTCGGGAGGCCCGTGCGTAGGTCGCTTTGATTCCCGGTCATCACCGCGAAACGTCCGGCGACGTTATGGTAGACCTTACTGCCACTCCCGTAGCTTTCCGTGTCGACCACTGAAAAATAGTGTTCCAGATTGATCCACTCCCCCACCACCAAGGGGCCCGTGAGAATGTTCTCCAGAAGGCGGCCACGCGGATCGAGACGATAATCATAGGACTGCAAGAAGGAGCGGCCGTCCAGATTGACTCCCTCAGTAAGACTGCGCCGACCGACGATGGCGTAGACGTTCCGCGAAAGCCCCCACTCCGGGCGCACCTGCGACCAGTCGTGGGCTTGACGTTGCGCGAGCGCCGCCGCCGCCAAAGGATCCGCTGCCAGCCGCGACCCGATCCCAAGTTGCGGCATGCGTTCCGCGGCGCAGCGGCGGCTTGCGGCGTTCAAACCGCTGCGCAGCCGCTCGAGATAAAGGAGGTGGCGTGCCGGCAGGAGATCGAGGTCATGGAGCTCGATCTCGTCGGTGGTTGTATTATGGATGGCCGGCAGGAACCACGTGTCCTCGGGGATCACGATACCGCGCTCACGCAAGCGGCGCCGAACCTCCGGCTTATTGGCCATGGTCGCCAAGGCACGGGCATTGGGCAGCCCCTTGCCACCGCCACAAGCGCCGCAATCCAGCGCTGATTCGTAGGGGTTGTTCTCGCTCTGGCTCATATGGGCGATCAAGAGCACGAAGCGCGAGAAATTGCGATCGAGGCCTATCGAGAGCAAGGCCTGGGTCACATATCGCATCTGCTCTTCAATGCTAAAGCCGATGCGCCCCAAACGTCCCATCTGCAGGCTTGTCACCGCACGATCGATGCGGTAGACACCGCGCAACTTTTCCAGGAAGTCGCGCTCCGCGGCGTCCGTCATGCCTAGCCGTTGGGCGAGCGCGCTCGGCCCCTTCTCGCGGCCTAGAGCCACCTCTCGCAGGTTCCGCACATCGTCGTCGGTGACCGTATCGCGCGGGATGCGCAACTCGCGCGCCAGCGCCCGCACGATCATGGCCCGCTGCACGGCGCGGATGATGGAATCGCCCTGTTCAGGACTCAACTTATCGAGCAAGAGCCGCGTGACGGGCTTGCCGGCGTGCAAGCGTGCGCGCCAACGATGGTAACCTAGGGGGGCGAGTGTACGCCCCACCAGGCCTAAGCTGAAGAGCAAACCCACCGCCTCCACCGCCACAAACGGCGAAAGTACCGAGGCCTTGAGCTCGTGCAAGACGTGCTGCAGGGCGTCATAGAGGGGCTCTTCCTCCAGATCCAGTCCTGCCGGTATCTCAAGGACCAGATTCTTCGGAGTCTGCATTGCCGGACAGAGATGCGCCTCGCTGCCCTTGCCAAACTCCAGATAGCCAAGCGGTATCCCAAAGAACCCCGCGATCCCAAAAGTCTGGTAGTCCCCCAAGGCCTCCAGGTGGCGGCGCATAGGCTCTGAGCGCACGTCGATGCAAAACAAGGCCTGCGCGAACGGCCGGCGATCGCTGCGCTCTTCGCTTCGGGGCCGATGGATATTGGCGACAAGCTCGTCGATGTAGTGCGACTCCATGGCCTGCAGCCACATATAGCCCTCGGTGTCCTCCCAATCCTGCAACAGCGTGAGCAAGCCATCGAGATGCGCCGAGTCGAGTGACTCAAGCGTCGCTTCCGCGCACCCGCCGACACCGCGCGCGAGTGCGCGCAGCGACGCGCCAGCGCGCTCGTTCTCCCATTGGGTGCGTGCGGCGACATAGGCCGTGGCCATGCGCGCGATCCGCGCCGAGCGCCCCCGCGCCAGGGCGTCGTCGATCTTGTGCGCCCAAGCGGGCAGCACCGTACCGCCGTGAAGCGCGTGGCGCAGGTAGGCCTGCCGTGGTTCGCTATTGAGGAGCGAAGTGACCTCGGCGGCGGAGGCCGGCGTGCCATGATGCCGGCTTCCCTCCTGAAGGAGCGCAAAGCCGAGCACCATGCGCACCGCAAGGAAGTCGACCAGGTCCGCCGGGTAGCGCTGTGCCCAATAATAATGCTGCGCACTCATGCGGTAACGAATGAAACCGGCCCACCCATGCATGCGCGTGAGCTCGTGCGTAATATAACCCTGCCACGCCTCCTCCGGGACCTCCAGCCGCCGCAGGATGTAGGCGATCATGCCCTCCGCCGTCTCCTCCTCGGCAAGCACTTGGCGCAGGTGCAAACCGCGCAGAAGAAATCGCGCATTACGGCGCGCCAGCTCCTTCCACGCCTGATAGAATCCCGCCTCGCGACCCGGTGCCTGCCACGCCGACTGCCCCTCGTCGAAGAAATCAAGGCAGCTCTTTGCGAGCAGATCATCCAGGGTCGCCCCGATCGTCGTGCCAAAGAGCGCATCCACATGCCTGTAGACCGGCGACTCCGGCGAATAGTGATGCGCGAGGATGCCCCGCAAAGACTGATCGATATCTACCTCGGACACCACGACCGCCTCGCCCTTAAGGGCGGCGGCAAGCCTCGAGCCGTTGACCCAATCCCCACCTTCCAGGCTCCTCGCCTTCTTGCAGGCGGTCGCCATATGCCAAAGCCAGGCCTCGAGATCGAGTTGCGCAGAGACATCAGCGCGAGAGGCGAGGAAATCCGCGATCCGCCGGCGCAAATGCCCATCATCGACCTTGCCCTCACGGCGATAGCGTTGATATTGCGAGCGCTCCAGGTAGCCGCGGGCGTGAAACAGGCGACTCCCTTCTGCCACCGCCTCGGGGAAGGACTTGCCCTCCAGACCATAAAGCGGATTGTGGTGTATGAAGGTGCGCATGGGCCAAAACCGTGGTATCGGCTCGCTCGCGACATATACCATGGCGCGCACCTTCAAACGGTCACCGAGCGTCAGTGTCATAACGCGCCCCCGTTCGCCGCGAAGCTCAAAGCCACGCTCGCCACAAACACCAAGGCGATCAACACGACCCCCGCGCGCCCGATGTCAGTCACCGGCTCACCACGGTAGTCGCCAAAGAGCAGATCTTGAAAGAGCCGCCCGGCGGCCCATCCCCACAGAAAGATGAGCGGTAACCAAAATGGAAGCCAGGCTACAGAAATCGATCCAAGCCCCCTCCACAGCGCGAAAAACGGCGAAAACACAGGCGTCGCGGTCAACGCGAGGACCGCAATCACGAGGCTTACCGTCATGCGCGGCATCACCGCCACCAGGCCGCCCTGCAGGCCTATATAGGCACCCCCTGCGCGTCGTACCAATACGCCGGTCAGCACCAAGGCCACCGCTGCCGGCAAGCTCCAGCCCAGCGCCATCACGCGTAACACCGAAATCGGCGCCCCCGCCCACCAGGCGAGCCATATAGTTGCAAGACCCGAACTCAAGACCAATCGCGTCCAGATACCGAGGTCGCGAGCACTCAGGGCGCGCACGGCGTAAAGCAACGCCGATACCGTCGCCACGACCATCCCCCCGTCGCGTTCCATACGCGGCCAGGCTTGGGCCGCCGGGGCCAAATGCAAGAGCGCAAGCCCGAGCTGCGGCAACAACAATGCCGCCCCCCCTTGGATGGCGCCGACGGGCAAGCTCGCCACCGCGCGATTGAAAAGCCAGCTCAATGGAAAAAGCGGCAAAAACGCGGCGGCAAGTACACACCACATCAGGCCCATATCAGCACCACCCAAGCCAAACGTTCAAGCGCCGCGACCCGTGCACGACGATCTGGCCCAGCCGCTCGTAGATATCGGCCACGTAGAGCTCGCGCGACAAGAGTGCGTAGATCCCTAAATAAACACTCCGCCCACGGCCGCCAAGATCGCGCCCCAATTCAAACGAGTCCGCGAAAAAGGTGAGGGCCCAGCCCCCCACGAACATCGCCGCCAAAAAAAGCACGAGCGCATCGAATGAGAGGCGGTGAATGCTCGCCGCATTGTAGAGCGCGAGGGTCATCTTTTCGTCGGGATATAGAAAATTGCCGAAATAATGACTGATCAGCGTATAGCCAACCACGATCACGACAAATGAAGCCAGGATGCCAAGCATGAGCCGCCAGGGGTCCTGTCGGGACATCTTGTGGGCCGCGAACAGCGCCTGCGCCCCCGTGACCCAGCCGAAGAAGAGCAGCACCACGACCCCTTGCTCGAAAAAGAGATGCTCCGCGACGAAGAAGTGCGAAAGACTCAACACCACGACCGGCACGAGCACGGTAAGACTCGCCGCCACGAGCAAAGGTAGCCGCGATGGTTTGGCCGGACGGCGCTCAATCACCGAGGTATAGATCGGATCGGGTGGAACGCCATCATGCGCCCGCGCGTCGCCTATAACATCGCCTGCCCCAAGAAACAGCGATGCCTTGAAGAAGCCGTGGGCAATCAGATGGAACACCGCCAAAGAAAAGGCCCCGAGCCCGCACTCCATGACCATGAAACCCATCTGGCCCATGGTTGAGTACCCAAGCGAGCGCTTGATGTCGTTCTGCATGAGCATAAGCCCCGACCCTATGATCGCGGTCGCAAGGCCCACCCCAAAGGTCCAATGCAGGGCCCACCCGGCGTGTTCGAACAAAGGTGCGAAGCGATTAAAGAGGAAACCGCCGGCGTTGACGATGCCAGCGTGCATCAAGGCCGAAACCGGGGTCGGCCCATCCATGGTATAGGGCAGCCAGATATGCAGCGGAAATTGCGCCGAACGCGCGAAGGCCGCCGTGGCGAGCAAAAACCCCGTGAGTTCGGGTACCGGTATCCCCCAGAGCTGCACATGGGGCGCGGCTTGGATGCGTGAAAAGATGACAGGCAGCGAGGCACTATGGTAGGTGTGGATCAGGATCAAGGCCGCGAACCATAAAGGCAGATCGCCAAACCGATATGTGATCTGGGTCCAGAACGCATAGCGTCCGGCGGCCGCCCGCCTATGGTCATGACCCAGGAGAAAATACAACAGGACGCCCACCAGGAACCACGCGACGACCAAGGTGAGGAGATCCGCTGCCGAGACCATGACCAAAATGACTGCGGTCATAAGGTCGAGGAGCGCGAAAAAGCGCGCATACCCAGGCTCTTCAACCATATAACGCACCGAATAGATGTGCACTATGAGACTGATCCCCGACACGAAAGTCCAAAGAATGAGGCTCAAAGGATCGATCCAAAGACTGCCGAAGGCCCCCAGGGGCTCGACCTGAGCGGCGCTGCCCGCGAGAATGTGGTGCACAAGCAAGGTCAGGGCAAGCACCAAAGTGATACTCATCGCAGCCACGCTCAAGCGCGCCGCAGGCCGCCTGCTGGCCCGAAAGAATGCCAACACTATGGCAGCCGAGACCATCGGCAAGACCGGCACTAAAATCGCGAGCAATCCCGTAGCCATTACGTCCTTCCCTACTTATTTCGTCATTGCTATGTAGAGCTGCGGCAGCTTCTCCGGCAACCGGTCCACGTGATCCATAACGAGGTAATTCCGCGCCCCGAAGATCCGCGAAACATATTCGTCCGCATAGGGGTCCAAGGACAAGCAGAAGGTGCGGATACCCTTGCGCGTCAACTCCTCGACCGCCTTCTTGGTGTCGAAGCGTAGATATTGCGGATCGCGTACATCGTTGTCCGCAGGCTCACCATCCGTCAACAGAATGACAAGCTTCTTTTGGCTGGCGCGCCGGTCCATGATCGTGCCCGCGTGCCGCAAGGCCGCGCCCATGCGTGTCGAGAGCTGGCCCGTCATCCCGGCCAGACGCCCCTTCACTTTATCATCGTAGGGCGCATCGAACTCCTTGAAACGATAGAATTCCACGTCATGGCGCCCGTTTGAGTCAAAACCACAGAGCATGAACGGATCACCGATGCGCTCCAGGGCCTGGGCTAACAAGGCCGCCGCCTCGCGCGCCAGCTGTAAGACCGTGACGTCACCCTCGGCGCGCGAACGCAATGTGTCATTTGTGGATTCCGACAGATCGATCAACAGCATCACCGACAAATCGCGGACGTGGAGCCGGGTGCGGATGCCGATGCGCGGATCGGGCTGCTGACCCATGCGGATGTCGCTCAACGCAAGCACTGCCGCGTTGATATCGATATCGTCCCCGTCCTCGACCTTACGCTCACGGACTACACCTTGAGGCTGCACCGCCTCGATCAGTTTCTTCAAACGCTGCACGAGGGGTTTTTGCTGCTCGAGGAAGCCGTTCACCACCTCGGGATCGCCCATTTTCGCGCGCTTCTCATAAAGCGTCACCCACAGGGGCCGCTCGAGCTGCGTTTGGTAATCCCATTCCGAATACGTCATGGGCTGGGAGATCGGTATCTTCCCCTCGCGCTCATTCAGGGTCACCCCATCGTCTTCGTAGAACTCGGTCGACAAAACCCAGACCTCCTGGGCGTCATCGCCTGCGTTTTCCACGTCAACCGTGTTGATCATCTCCATGATGCTCACATACTTACGCACCTGCGGCTGACCACCGGCGAGTGGGTCTCCGAGGCTCGCGGAAACCGGCGGAGTCCATAGGTAGCGGTTGTCGTCGCGATAGGGGATCAAGCTCGTCTCGACTGCCGGCGTGTAACGTAACCCCTCCGCCTCCGCCTGCGCGGCCAGTTCCACGGCCGCCCCCACGATGGGCGTATAACGATCGCTATCATCCTCCGGGAGGCGCCCAAAGGCCTCGCGCACCCGAGCGACCAGCGGGTGATCGTCCTCATAATCCGCATCCAGCAAGGCACGCGCCGAGCGCGCGAGGACCTGGGCAAGATCGGGCTCTGCGTCCCTATCGACCGAAACTTGTACCGTCGCAAGTTGACGCCACAGGGGATAGAGCCCCGGGAACTTGCCTATGGCGCGGCGCTCCACCCACGCGTCTTCGAGTAGACCGATCCATGGACGCTGGGCGGCCGGCGCAAGCTCGAAGCGCGCGTCGAAGCGCGAGAACACCACATGTGCGCTCGCGTGCGCGGCCGCCGCGCGGAACAACTCGAGGGCCGCAGTCCTCTCCCCCTGACCGTTTTCCCAATCGTCGTAGGCATCCGGGACATAGATGAAGTAGTCCTCGATATAGGGTCGGTAGCCCTCACGCGTCTCGAAATCGCCCGATGTGGGCCTCAAAAAGAAATCGCGCCCCCATAGCGCCCGTAGGTACATTACCAGGCGACGCTGGATGTCGATGAATAAGACACCGCGCCGTTCCTTCTGCATCACGGCCTGCGCCTGCGCGCTCGCCAGTCCGAAAAAGTCGGCTTGCGCCGCGAAGTCGTTGCGATAAGCCGAAACGCCCCACATGGCCCAGCGGCGCAGGCCGCCCAGGGTCATCTGGTCGAGCAAGACGTCGATCTTGCCGAGCATGGGCCGTACCCCTTGCGGGGCCTGCGCGAGGAGTTGATCGATGAGGAGCAAGTAACCGCGAAAGAGCTCAATCTCACCGAGCCTGCGGGCCACCACTGGACCACTTGAGAAAAACAGCGATAAGACCTGGGCGCTCGTCTTGGAATACATGCGGATGGCAGTCGAGAGCATCTCGAATACCGCTTGCTCGCCGATCTCGCGCGCCACTTGCGGTGCAGACTCGACAAAGGCGACTACGAGATCACTCCCCCGACCGAGGGCCTTCAGACTACTTGCGCCCTGGAGATAGGCCTCGAGCCCACGCGACGTGAAGACACGCGCCGCCTCGTGCCAATTTGCCTCCAGAACCTCTTTGGCATGATCGCCTAGGTCCTCGAGGAGCTCCGGGTAGTCTACCAACTGAACAGCCATGACTCTGCATCCCGTATCTTCGGTGATCAGCCTCCACGGCGCTTACGCCCGCGCCTTCCGCGGACCGCGCACGTTCCCCTTCAGTCGGGCCAGATACGCGGCGGGTTAGGGCTGCGACCGCCCCCTGCGTTCAAGTCGTCCTCCTGGGGACGCGCTTTCTGATCCCGGGGCTTTTCCGCGTGCGGCGCCGCCTCGCCCTTCTCGCCTCCGCCCGGCTTGTTGGTACCCGGCCGCCGCCGCTGGGTCTGGATGCTCGCGCTCAGTTTGTCTTCCAAGTTGCTCATTTCAGGATCTCCTCGATCAGTCGTTCGATCTCGTCCATCGCCGCCGTCGCGCGCTTGCCCATGTGGTAGACACTCAAGCCTTCCAGTGCCGCGCTACGATACACCGCCCGGCGGCCGATACACGCCGACAATACCGGCAGACCCATGGCCGCGATAGCGGATTGCGAGGCCCGCGACAGCGCGCTGTGCGCCTCGACTTGGTTCAGTACGAAATAGGCCCGCAAACGCGGCCGTTGCTCCTGCAAGTCCTGCAGCAATTCCGCGCTACGCCGGCTCGCCCAGAGGTCCAGAGGAGACGGTAACACCGGCAGCAACACGATATCCGCCTGCCCCAGAACCGCCTGAATCTCTTCTTCCCCAAGGCGCGGTGGGCAGTCGTACACTCGGTACCGATGGTCGTCATGCGTGCCCGCACAAAACGCCGCCCAGTCCTTAAACGCGATCGCGAAATGCCCCGCGCTGTCGGCCCAATTCACCCAGTCACCGAGACTGCCCTGCGGATCGGCATCCACAAGCAAGGTGGGTTCGCGCCGCGCAAGCCCCATGGCTACATTCCACGCAAGCGTCGTCTTGCCGCAACCGCCCTTACCATTGTACAAAGCGATCGTAAGCGGCGTCATGGCGGGCGTTAGTTACGCAGCCGTTGGGCGCACAGATCTGCGTTGCCCGCGAATTCCCGCAATCGGGCATCCACTTCTTCGCCTTCGAACTGAATCGTCACGACCGCGTGCGTGCGGGCGAAATTGAGGTTCGGGTAGTAACCGCTACCCTCCGACACGGTGGCCAAGCAGTCGAGAAAGGCCCTTGTTTGCGCGTAGTCCGCGAAATCGAAGCGTTTGTTCCACGTCAAGGGCCGCTTTTGCTCCGTCCAGCCCTCCGGCACCAAACCGTCATTCGTGCCCATACCTTCCCCCCCTCACCGGCGCGCCGGCAACGATGCGTAAAGCTGCTGCAAGTGGCGCAAATGGCCCTCTTCGTCAGCGCGCAGCCGTTCAAAGAGCGCGCCCGCTTCAGGGTCGCGAAGGCGCGCCGCGACCGCCGCCGCCTCCGCATACAGATCTACCGCCGCCTCCTCAAGATAAGCATCTTGCGTCAACATCTCGGCCAGGTCACGCCCCGGCCGCGGCGGCCGTAGCTGCCCCGCGCCCGGCGCGATCCCGGATAGCAAGAGGCGCTGGCTCAAGAGATCCGCATGCCCCAGCTCCTCGCGCGCCTCGTGCCGGAAACTCTCCGCCCAGTCGCCGAGGCCCCACAACGTACAGAGGCTCGCTTGCGTCAGGTATAGCTGAACCGCACCGTACTCGTGGTTCAGTGCCTGATTCAGGAACCCTATGACGCGCGGATGGGTACGCATGGCGCCTCCGCGCTCAGCTCAAGTTCCCGGTCACGTCACCGTCGCGCCCGCCGCCGTCGCCGTCAGGACGCTTAGGCAGGATGTGCTCCACCTCGGAGTGGACGCGCGCGATGATGTGGGCCGCCACTAGGCCATCTCCCACTCGTTCGCAGGCGTCGGCACCGGCACGCACTGCCGCGTTCACGGCACCCGTCTCGCCGCGCACCAACACCGTCACGTAGCCGCCGCCCACGAACTGGCGGCCGATGAGGCGCACTTCCGCCGCCTTGGTCATGGCATCCGCCGCCTCGATCGCCGGCACCAAGCCACGCGTCTCGATCATGCCCAATGCTATACCCGTCAGTGCCATTCCTGTTCTCCTCGAAGGTCTCGAACCATTCGCATCAACTGTCTCGACATCCCGTCACCAGAGCCAGGCGGCGCGTGCAGAATCTGCCAAGCCGCCTCGAGCTATATTAAGCGCTCGGTGCCTTAGGCAGGATGTGCTCCACCTCAGAGTGGACGCGCGCGATGATGTGGGCCGCCACTAGGCCATCTCCCACTCGTTCGCAGGCGTCGGCACCGGCACGCACTGCCGCGTTCACGGCACCCGTCTCGCCGCGCACCAACACCGTCACGTAGCCGCCGCCCACGAACTGGCGGCCGATGAGGCGCACTTCCGCCGCCTTGGTCATGGCATCCGCCGCCTCGATCGCCGGCACCAAGCCACGCGTCTCGATCATACCCAATGCTATACCCGATACATCTGCCATTTCCGAATCTCCTTCAACTAAACGCCATTAAAAGCCCGGACCGCGACGCCTTTTAGGCGCTCGGGGCCTTAGGCAGGATGTGCTCCACCTCGGAGTGGACGCGCGCGATGATGTGGGCCGCCACTAGGCCATCTCCCACTCGTTCGCAGGCGTCGGCACCGGCACGCACTGCCGCGTTCACGGCACCCGTCTCGCCGCGCACCAACACCGTCACGTAGCCGCCGCCCACGAACTGGCGGCCGATGAGGCGCACTTCCGCCGCCTTGCTCATCGCGTCTGCCGCCTCGATCGCCGGCACCAAGCCACGCGTCTCGATCATGCCCAATGCAATACCCGTCACCTCTGCCATTTCCATCCCTCCATACAGACCATAGCCCAAAAACCCGCCTTACGGCTCCCAAAAATCGATAATCCCACCGATGGTCAGGTCGGTATGGACCTCGAAATCCCCTTGCGCATACCGCGCCGCCGACCCTGATACCGTAAAGACCCATTTCCCGGGCGGCGCCCCCACGGGATCGGTGGCCACACTCAACTTGCCCAAACTGTCCTGAAGCACCCGCAAGGAGCTCTGCTTCAAGCCGGGCCCGCGCCGGGTCACCACTAAATCCGAGACCACGCGCATGATCTCCATGTCACTCAGGGCTCCAGTTGTCGATGATCCCAACGATAGTGAGATCTGAGGGGTATTCCTTGCTGCCCGCCGCCTCACGCGCTGCCGACGACCCCACGCAAATCACCCAATCCCCCGGGATGCATCCCACCGCGTCCACTGCCACCGACCGCGGGCCCCCTTCCTTGTCCTGCACAACCAGCAATGGCCTATGCCCCATCTCACCGATGCGGTTGGTGGACACCAATGTCTTCTCCACCCGCATGATCTTCATCTGAGCGCAACCTCCTCCAAAGCACTTCCTGGCTCTAGATCCTGAATGCTTCCATGCAGATGCAAAAGTCCGTCCTCTGCCAACCGTCCATAACGCGCACGTATCGCCTCGGCCACACGCTGGATCTTGCCTTCCACGCGCCTGCGGCTCCCAGGAACCCTCCCGTCGAAGTGGTAATGCAGCGCTACCGGGATCGGCAAACCGCGCTCCACATTCAAGTGCCGGAAGATCTTCACTCCGACATCGAGATCCGCCACTCCCTCCTCGACCGTATCGATGCGCGCGTAGTAGGCGATATTCCGAACTTGCACCGCCGGAAACCCGTCCCCTACGCTCACGAAACGCTCCCCGTGACCGTTATCCCCATACCAACCGCCGTGATACTCGGCGACGTACTCGATCTGACTCATATTGTTCACAAGCAAGGTCGCGATAAGCCTGCGCATACCGTCGTGCGGCATCCCTTCACCCTTGCCCCAGCCGTCGGTCGCGCTCGCAGCCTCGATCGCCTCGTACACCGCAAGCCGCGCCCGATCCGCGTCAAGTTCCAAGGTCCGCCGGTACAACTCCGCGTTGTCGATCGACCGATATGCGCTCAAATCGCCCTTCGCGTCCGGGATGTGGATGCGAATCGCATCCGTGTCCGTGTCCACCCCAATGAGCAGGAGGTCGGTTCCGGCCCCGCAACAAAATTCGTTCTCTATCGCAGCCCGGAACTCATTCAATCGCTCCAAGGCCGCCTCGGTCGCCGCGTGCTCGCTGCTCCCATGCGCCGCGCAGCCTTCGTGCGCCGGATCGAGCGAGCTCGTGTGATACACGGCCACCTTGAGATAGCGAGTCTGCGCATCAGCCGTGGTCGGAAACCCATCCCGGAACCGCCGAAGCTCACTATGTTCCCAATGCCGCACATCCTCTTCCACATCGAATAATGTGCCGGCGAAGGCGCTGCTGCGCACCAGGGCCGACGCGGGCATGCGCAGGATATAGGGAAAAAGACCCTTCAAGCGCCCATCCGCGCAGGCCGAGACGTTCATAGCGTGGAACCCGCAATCGACCAAGAGCCCATCCCATCCCTGACCCGCCGCGAGCTCCTCGCGGATCTGATCCGAAAACCGCGCCACCGCCAAAGACAGCGCCTGGAATACCGCGTGGGCGTACAAACTGCCCATATCCGCGCCGCGCACCCAGGCACGATCCAGCACCGACATCGGCAATTCAAAGCCGAGTCGCTCGCGCGCCACAGTCTGCGCGCGCCCTGCGAATTCCGTCCCCCGGCCCAGCGCCGCGATCTCCTGCAACGCCGGCACGATCCCGTCGAACCGCGCCTTGGTTTCCTGCTCGCACCCGAAAAGCCGTGCGTTCTCCACCCGATCCACGAGCGCGTGGCGGCACGTCCGACCCGGCAAGGTATCGCATGCCGGGTGCGCAACACCTAAGGCTTCCGCACGCATCGCCCCCGAGCGCGGCCACGTCACCTGTGACCGGGCCTGCGGCAAGCGACCCGCAGAGACGCCTGCGCCGTCGCCGCCGTGCCGCGCGCGGCGCAATAGAGCGGATTTGCGCGTGTCCATGGCGCTAGCCTCCGTGGCCGCGACGTACGACCGTCGCCCGCGGATTGGGCGTCATCATCCCCGCGCCCCGCCCGAATAGGTCACGAGTGAACCCTTACCCGTGTTCCCGCTGCTGCCTGTGACTTTGCCCTCCGGCACAGGCACGGCCAATGGCCGTTCACGGTTGCCCGCCGCCGACATGACACAGGTGCGCGCGGTGCCACGCTGCGTCGGGTTGCGGCCTTGCGCCCAGTGACCCTCGGTACCTGTCACACGACCACCACGACTCCAGTCGTCGCCCGTAATGCGCCAGGCTCCGGCGGCCGGAGGCGTCGATTCTTCGCCCGCCTCACTTGCCACAAGCTTTGGGGCCGCCTGCGCACTCAGGGCCATGGTGTCACGCGCCCGGAACTCCGGAGTCCCCGTGACCAACCCACGTGCCAAATTGATAGGCCCCGTAATGCGCGCGCCATGGTCCGCGGCGTTCCCCGTGATCCGGGAACGGCCTTCCTGTGCAGGAGCCGCCACGCTGAAGCCGCCGACCGCTGGCGGCTCCTGTACCGCCCGCGCCTCCGGGAAGGTCGCAGCGACAAAACGGCCGCTCGGCATCACGCCACCGCCCGCGGTCGACCCGACCTCGGCCTGCAACTCGCGCACGCGATTCTCAAGCTCCTCAAACCGGCGCTTGCAACCGCAGCCTCCGCCGCAACCTGCAGACTGCGTCCCGTTTTCGGCTTTTCCTGTCATGGCCGCCGCCTCATATCCGCTCATTGCCGACTCTTCGCGTCCAGCATAGGGCGTACCGGTCACGGGCAAATGCACACCCGCCTCGTTACCGGTCACAGCCTCGTCGGCCCCCAACAACGGGCCGCTCACCAGATGACCCTTGTCCGTCCGCGTCAGACCGACCTTACGCGCTCCCGCCTGCGGGGTGCTTGCGCAGGGGGCGTAGTGCTCACGCCCGTGATATACCGTTCCGGTGACGGGCCAGCACCCTCCGCGCTCGTCACCTGTCGTTTTTGGGAGTCGGTCCATCCCCGTACCGGTCACCGTCCCGCCTCCGACACCCGTCATGCGCTGCACCTTGTCGGCACCGCCGCCACAGAGTTGTGGACCGTTGTAACCCGTACCGGTCAGGCGCTGGCACGAACCAGGCTCGTTCCCTGTCACCTTTTCCGACCGATCGACGAGATTGCCGGTGATGCGTTGCCGCTTTTCCGTGTAGCTCTCCTCGACCTTCGGCGGTTCGGTGGGCTCGGGACGCGTCCCGCAGACCGACGTGAAGCTCTCGTGGCTCAAATACTCAGTGCCGGTAAGCGTGCGGCACGTGCCGGCATCGAGCCCCGTGATCTTGGTGGTTTGATCCACCGCGGTCCCCGAAACAGGCCGTCCACTGATCGTATGCGTCAAGGCCACCTTCTTTGGCGCACCGTTGATCGTCATGCGCGCCGCTCCGCCGTCGGCATACTGCGAGCCCGTGATTTTCGCGCTCTCACCCACTTCCGCGCCCGTCACCCGATTGGCCCGCGCCTCGTCGCTGCCGCTTACCGGGAGCTCACGACGCGCCGTACGGCCCACCGCGACCTTAGGGGCCCGCGTCGGCGCTTCGATCTTGCACACCGCCTGAAAGTCATCGCTACCGACATACTCGGTCCCGGTGACGGGGCGGCAAGTTCCCGCCTCATCCCCCGTGACCGATCCGACCCGTCCCATATGGGTGCCGGTCACATCCAAGTCGCGCCCCGTACGACCGACGCGCACCTTGGCCGGGCGCGGCGCCGGGCGCGCCTCACAGAAACCTGCGTAGTGCTCCGACCCCAGATACTCGGTCCCGGTAATCGTCCGGCAAGATCCTGGCTCGATGCCCGTGATGGCCCGCGTGCGATCCACCTGAGTGCCCGTCACCGGGCTCCCAGATAGTGTCGTGCCGACTTCCACCTTGGGCGGGGCTTCGGGCTTGCGTCGCCGCCCACTCGGCCGCGCCGGTTGCGCCGCGCCACGACCGTGGGTGGCTAACTCTCGACGATGCAGGCGCGCGAATTCGCGTGCGTTCCCCGTCTCGAGATAGTGCTGCCGAGCCGCCGCCGAAATGAGCCCATTGCGCACCGGGATCGCGACCTTGCCACGCTGCGCGACTGACCGCCGCCGCGCCTTGCACAAGGCGCGCACGCCCGTCTCACGCCACCCAAGCGCCTCCGGATTGCCCTCCGCGACCTCGCAGATCGAATCCATCAACGCCGCTTCCTCGCTAGGCGCCACGACCTCGGTCTCCTTCGGCTTCTCGGGCTTCGGGTCCTCGGCTGCGGGCATCGAAGCCGGAGCAACGCTTGCGGCCCGCTCCTTGGGATCCGACCAACACTGGGCCCCCGCGCAGCGCGCCGCGCGGCGCGCCCGCGCCACCTCGCGCCCACGGGGCTTAGCTGCCTGCGCCTCGAGCGCCACCGGTTCCACGGCGGTCGCCGGTGCGACCCTCCGGTTCACCTCCGGCTTCGCCTGCTGCGCCCGGACCGCCGCCTTTCCCTGTCCGCGCGTCTTCTGCTCGGCTTGGCGCCGGCGCATCTCCTGCGCTAACGCCCGGCCGTGGAGTGGCCCGGATGAGGATAAATCAGACATAGTGTCCCCCTATGCGGCCCAGAGTCCGGCCAATGCCCGGACCTGGCCCACTGATCTCATCGTGTCTCAGGAACCCCTGTGCACCACGAACGACAAGCCCTGGCTCTGGGTGTAGTTGTCGTACCCGATCAACCGGATCGAATGGTTCGGGTACTCCCGGCGACAAGCCTCGATCTCCGCGAGCACCACATCGGCGTTGCGTTCACCGAACATCGGCAGCTTCCACATATACCAGAAATACGTAAAAGGACGGCCCGCTTCTATATGCTCAACCGCCGGATTCCATCCTTGCGCGATCATGTACTGGATCTGCGCACGGGTCTGCTCCGCGGAGAACGGGGGGAGATACGAGAACGTCTCGTATCGACGAGCCTGCTTGTACTCTTGCACATCGGCCATAGCGACCTCCTTACTGAATAGCGTGTCTGATCCCGAAAATTAGCGGTTCTGGACGTCGAGTTTATCGACCGTGTCGAACTCGAACTTGATCTCCTTCCACGTTTCCAAGGCGATCTTGAGCTCTGGCGAATGACGCGCCGCGTTCGTCAATATGGTCTTTCCTTCCTTCTCGATCTCCACGCCGCGGTTACGGGCCTCAACGCAGGCCTCGAGGGCCACACGATTGGCCGCCGCACCCGCCGCGTTACCCCACGGATGCCCCAGGGTGCCGCCGCCGAACTGCAGGACCGAGTCGTCCCCGAAGATCTTGACCAGAGACGGCATGTGCCAGACATGGATACCGCCCGAGGCGACCGCGAAGGCGCCCGGCATAGAGCCCCAATCCTGATCAAAGAAAATGCCACGGCTGCGATCTTCCGGAACAAAGGATTCGCGCAGAAGGTCGATCCATCCAAGCGTCGAGGCGCGATCGCCTTCGAGCTTACCAACCACGGTGCCGGTATGGAGGTGATCGCCGCCGGACAGGCGCAAGGCCTTCGTCAGCACACGGAAATGGATACCGTGGTGCGGGTTACGGTCAATCACCGCATGCATGGCGCGGTGGATGTGCAAAAGCACGCCATTCTTGCGGCACCAGCGCGCAAGCCCGGTATTCGCGCAGAAGCCGCCCGTGAGGAAGTCATGCATGATGATCGGCATGCGCAACTCCTTCGCGAACTCGGCGCGCTCATACATCTCCTCCGGCGAGGGCGCGGTGACGTTCAGGTAATGCCCCTTACGTTCGCCGGTTTGCGCCTCGGCGTTATGGATGGCATCGGCCACAAAGAGAAAGCGATCGCGCCAGCGCATGAACGGCTGCGAGTTGACGTTCTCGTCGTCCTTGGTGAAATCCAGACCGCCGCGCAAGCCCTCATAGACCGCGCGCCCGTAGTTCTTGGCCGACAGGCCAAGCTTGGGCTTGATCGTGCAGCCGAGCATGGGACGCCCATACTTGTCCATCTTGTCGCGCTCGACCTGGATGCCATGCGGCGGACCGTTGCAGGTCATCACATAGTGGAGGGGGAAGCGTACATCTTCGAGGCGCAGCGCACGCACGGCTTTGAAGCCAAACACGTTACCGACGAGGGACGTGAAGACGTTTACCACCGACCCTTCCTCGAACAAGTCGATCGGGTAGGCGATGAAGGCGTAAAAGGCGGTATCGTCTCCTGGAACGTCTTCGATCCGGTACGCGCGACCCTTGTAGTAATCGAGGTCGGTCAGCAGGTCTGTCCACACGGTCGTCCACGTACCCGTGGATGACTCGGCCGCCACCGCCGCCGCCGCCTCTTCCCGGTCAACGCCGGGCTGCGGCACGATCTTGAAACACGCTAAAATATCCGAGTCCAACGGCACGTAGTCCGGAGCCCAATACGTCTGGCGGTACTCCTTGACGCCGGCTTCATACTTTCCAGCCATAATCCCTCCTCAAGTAACGATCAATCCGACCTGCAAAGCGGTATTGGGCGCCCAATGTACAAAGGTCGAGCCATAAGGCCAAGTAAAAAAAACTTAATGTTATCTTTTACTAAACCATAGCCCTGCCTGCCGGGACATCGCGTGTCGAAGGCGCGCCCCCAGACGCCCCAAGGCGGGCGCCTCGGGACCAACCGCACTCGGGGGACACACAGAAAACAAACCCTGCTCCCTGAATCCCTCGCTCAAAACCCCCCGCTGCGGGCCCTGAGGTGATGTAAGGGGCAAAGCCGCGAGGCCCGCGCCTACGCCCCGGGATATCGTCAGCGGCCGGACTGGGGACCAACTTTACAGAATCCGCGCTATTTATTATTATTAAACGCACAATCTCATACGTTAAGATATTCTATAGACATGCTGCTGCGTCGGGTCACGCTGCACCAATTGAAGATCTTCCTGTCGCTCGCGCGCCATTTGAACATGACGCGTGCCGCGGAAGAGCTGCATATGACGCCCGCCGCCTTATCCATCCAGATCAAGCAACTGTCGGGCACCGTCGGGGCGCCGCTGCACGAACAGATTGGCAAGCGACTTTTTCTGACCGAAACCGGACGACTCGTCTACGCGGCCGCGCTCGATGTCTATGATCGTCTGGAGCGCCTGGCGACGGAAGTTGCCGCCGATCGCGCCCTCGAACGCGGGAGCCTGAGGCTATCCATCATCACCACTGCCCAGTACTTCGCTCCACACTTCCTTGGGGCGTTCTGTAAAAAGTATTCAGGAATCGAGGCGACCTTGGAGGTGGCGAACCGCGACCAGCTGATAGAGCGCCTGAAACAAAACCTGGACGATCTCTATATCATGGGCCAAGCCCCCGATCATTTGAGTGTCGTCGCACGCCCCTTCATGGAAAACCCGCTCGTGCTCCTCGCACCCGCCGATCACCCGCTCGCCTCGCAGCGAGACATAGAGCCCGAGCAGCTGGCCCAGGAGCCTTTCATCATGCGCGAGCCGGGTTCCGGCACGCGACTCGCGGCTGAGCGGTTTTTCGAAAAGCACAACATACGTCTCAAGATCCGCATGACACTCGGCAGCAATGAAGCGGTCAAGCAGGCGGTGGCTGGAGGACTGGGCTTATCGGTCTTGTCCGGACACACCCTCACCCTCGATGCCGCCTCGGGCGCGTTTGCGGTCCTTGATGTGCGCGGCTTCCCCCTGCGACGCCAGTGGTATGTTATCTACCCGGCTGCCAAACAAATCTCGCCCGTGGCGCGGGCCTTCCTGGACTACATCACCAAGGAAGGCGCCTCGCGCAGCCCGGCGACTGGAGACTGAGCGGCGTCTCCGGACAGAGCGAGCACAAGAGGGGTCCAGCGGGCTTAACGGGCAGGCTCAGAACCCAAACGCCAGACAGGAAAGAGCCTTTCTGGCCGCCGCCCATCCCGCCTGGGCGCAACACCTGTTTCTCGCGCCGAGCGCCCCTTTCGGAAGAGCCGGCTGCAGGCGCCGTGAGATCGCCCGGCAAAGCGCCACTCCTGACTACCCAGCCCCTGCTGCCCGGGCTTTCGTCTCGTCCGCGATGACTTGTCATACGCTACCGTATGGCAAGTCATGGAGGACCACTATGTCGAACACAATGCGATTCCTCACGGGCCTCGCCGCCTCCACCCTGCTCCTAGACCCGACAAGCGCAACGGGCGCGCTCGTCCCGGGCTCTGGGCACGGCCCTTATGCGCGCGTCTTCTATCCCAAAAACCTGCCTCCCCCGGCCGATCGCGTCGGTTTCCCGCAAAGATGGACACACGCCTATGGCAATCCTCGCCACAACGCCGCCTACCCCGTCCCGACCGGCGCGCCCGCCTGGCTCAAAAACGGTGTCACCTGGCACTATGCGGAGGCCAGAGCTTGGCCGCTGTCCCGCCACGAGCCGTACGGCGCCAAGGTCTACGGTGAGCGGCTCGCACTAGCCACCATGACACAGTTCTACGGAAACGCCCTCGGTGTCTCGGCGGTTGACGGCATCATCTACGCCGAAAGTGATGACCAGTTCGTCTATGCGCTAAATGCCCGCACGGGTCGATTGATCTGGCGCACAAGTCCGGTCGGCAACACCTTTATGGGTGACCCGTTGGTATCCGGCCATATTGTCTACGTGACCGTCGGCAATGTCGGTTTCAACTTTTCGAATGTTCAGCGCTACTCCCAGAAAACCGCAGCACGCGGCGCGGGGGTGAGCTATAACGGGGTCTACGCTCTCGACAAGACAACCGGGAAACTCCTCTGGCATTTTGGAACGATGGGCGCGACCATGCCCACACCCGCCATCGCAGACAATAGGCTCTTCATCGACACGGGCTCGGGCGACATCTATGCGATCAACGCACAAACCGGCCACCAGATTTGGATCAAACGCGCCGGAGGCATCGCCAACATGTCGAATCCGGCCGTCTATCACGGACATGTCTACGTTGCCCTGTCGGTCATACCCTATCTGTATTGCCTGTCCGCCCAGAACGGGCATGTTGCCTGGAAGGCCACGATCCGCCGTGCGACCAAACCCGGTCTAGGCGACGTGTCCCCGGCAGTCGCGCGTGGCGTGGTCGTCATGGACGCCGTGGGGGTCGTCCCGTCGCACGGCGGCCACACGACACTCACGACTATAGTGCGCGCCTATAACGCCGAGGACGGGCATGTATTGTGGACCCATGTCATGGGTCCGGGCCCCAAACCTCCAGCCTTCAAGGGCGGCGTGCCGATGATTCACAAGAACGTCGTCTACATCGGCACGCCGGTCAACAATATCTACGAGGCCTATAACCTGCACACGGGCCGGGTCCTCTGGACGTGGCACATCCCCAAGGCGGGCGCCGCCGGGGCCGGCCGCGGGCCCGCGACCTACTATGACCACAAGCTCTTCATCAGCACGGGTCCGCGCCTCTTCGTCCTGAACCCGCGCACCGGCCGCCTGATCGGTCAAAAATATCTTGGCGGCCGCTTCGGCATCGTAAACCCGGTCATCGTCGGCGGCACCCTATATCTCGACAACTCCTGGGACTGGGTCATGGCCCTCCCGGTAGCGTCCGTGATCGGGCACAAGCCCGTACATCGACAGCTGTCGCCTTAACCTAAGGGTTGACGCGCAATTGCGGAAAAAAGGCTATGCTTTTATGGCTTGCCGTAAACACTCAAGAGAGAGCGCACGATGACTCATGAGATATTGGAGAATGACCACGAGGTGCCAAGCCGAAGCCCGCTTCCCAACGCCGTGAACTGGGCGCTCTTTCGTAGGCGTCGAGAGGCCGAGGACTACCTCGCGCGCGTCCGCCTTAATGCCGGTCACGAACTCATAGGCGGACATAGCCAAGACAGCATAGGGGATTACTGGTGGGTCGGGGTGCGCGTCCCCTCAATTTCCACATGGGGTCACCCGCAGGCGGTCAATAAGCACGGCCGTCACGGCGACTGACACGGCGAGCTAGAAGCGCGCGTCGCCCCGTCGCACCGCACAGGCCCGCCTACGAGGGCCCGAGCCGAGAGGTTCGATGTGTCGGAGAAGCCCCGTTAAACCGATGGGCGTCACGCGCGAGCGCGCGCACTCAAGCGTGCCCGGCGCACACGGGCTCGCCCTTCTCCCCGACCGCAGGGATGTACGTCACTTCGGCACCTTGCTCGGCTGCGATCCAACGCCCCGCTTCGCGCGACATCTCAAGCGTCATGAGCAAGCTTTCCCCATCGACCACCTCACTCAATACCGTCCCGGCACCATACAGACGAGACCGCAGGCGTCCCTCGGAGAGCGGGATGCGGACCTGGGCGCGCACGCGCTGCGGACCAAGCCTTTCACGAATGGCGTCCAAAAGGAGATCGAGCCCGACCCCGGTGCGCGCCGAGACGAACACGCGCGCAGCCTGCCCGAACCCGTCGCGCTCCAAGCGCGGCGCGTCATCCAAGACATCGACCTTATTCATGACGATGAGTCTCGGCACATCCTCGGCCCCAATCTCGGCCAACACCCGATCGACCTGCTCCACATAGGCGTGATGCTCCGGATGGCTCGCGTCCACCACATGCAGCAAGAGGTCGGCAAACTGCACTTCCTCCAGTGTTGAGCGGAAGGCGGCGACTAGGCCATGGGGGAGGTGACGAATGAAGCCTACGGTATCGGCGAGGATCATGGCGCCCGCCTCCGGGAGCTCCACGCGCCGCATAGTGGGATCCAAAGTCGCGAACAAGCGATCGGCAGCGTAGACATCCGCACCGGTCAAGACGTTGAAGAGTGACGACTTGCCGGCGTTGGTGTAGCCCACGAGTGAGACCGTGGGGACCACCGAACGCTGACGAGCCCGACGACGCATGAGGCGTTGCCGGCGCACCTTATCGAGCCGTTTGTGGAGAACGCGGATGCGCTCGCCGATCATGCGCCGATCACTTTCGAGCTGGGTCTCGCCCGGACCGCGCAGGCCGATACCGCCCTTTTGGCGCTCAAGGTGCGTCCAGCCGCGTACAAGTCGAGTCGCGAGATGCTCGAGCTGTGCGAGCTGCACCTGCAGCTTACCTTCATGGGAATGGGCGCGTTGCGCGAAGATGTCGAGTATGAGCCCCGTGCGGTCGAGCACGCGCGCGCCTACCACCCTCTCCAGATTGCGCTCCTGGCCAGGCGACAGCGCCGCGTTCACCAAGACCAGCTCGGCGCCCATGACAGCCACCAGCTGGCGCACCTCTTCGGCCTTGCCGGAGCCCACATAGGTCGCGCTATCGGGCTGCTGACGCGCGCCTTCCACGACCCCCACGATCTCCGCGCCCGCCGAGACTGCGAGCAGCCTCAGCTCCTCGAGGTCTTCCTGCTCCTCGGCGTCCGCTAGCCGCAAATGCACCAAGACGGCGCGTTCACGGCCTTTGGCTTCGCCGAGGCTTTCGAGATTACTCGTCGCCTACCCCCTTGTCCGCCACCGCCTCGTCCATATCGAAACTGAACTTGACCGGTCGGCTGGGAACGACCGTGGAGATCGCATGTTTGTAAATCATCTGGCTCACGGTGTTCTTTAACAACACCACGAACTGATCAAAAGATTCGATTTGCCCCTGTAACTTGATACCGTTCACCAAAAAGATCGAAACGGGTACATGCTCCTTCCGTAGAACATTCAAATAAGGGTCTTGTAAAGCCTGCCCTCTATGCTGACTCATGACAGTTCTCCTGTTCTTCTGTAGTAACGTTACTGACGCGTTGGCCGACCCCTTCAGGGGTCGCCGCACAGCTTATCCACTGCATCCCGGATCGCCGTCGCGCAGATCTCTGGCCCCCGGGACCCGTCTCCGTCTAACCACTGCACCGCCGCATCCGCCCGCAACCACGTCAGTTGACGCTTAGCGAGCTGCCGGGTCGCGGCGCTACCCTGCTCGATGAGTTCATTATACGGGATTTTATCACGGAGGTATTCTCCGACCTGGCGATAGCCTACAAGTCGCAGCGTAGGGGCCCCCGAGGGTAGACTCTGTCCAAAGAGCCACATCCCCTCATCTATCAAACCGCGCGCGATCATGCGACGAAAACGGACTGCGATGCGCTTATGCAAAATCGAGCGATCGCGCGGACTGATCGCGAACTTGAGGATAGGGTGCGGCCATGGGGACGAGACCACCTTCTCCGGCACCCGCCCCACCGTGCGCACGATCTCGAGCGCCCGCACGATACGCTGGGGGTCGGTCGGCGCAATGGCCGCGGCCCGGCGTGGGTCGCGTGTGGCAAGCTCGGCGTAAAGAGCGGCCAAGCCCTTGTCGGCCAACTCCGCCAACAGCGCTGTCCGCAACGCTTCATCAGCCGGCGGCATGTCGGGCAGCCCATACTCCAAGGCGCGAAAATAGAAACTGCTGCCCCCGACCAAGACCGGGACGCGGCCGCGTCGCCAGGCGGCATGTATCAACCGACGAGCGTCATCACAAAAGGCCGCCGCCGAGTAGCTCTCGGCCACGGAGCGGATGTCGATCAGATGGTGCGGCACGGCGCGCAGTTCGGCAAGCGAAGGCTTGGCGGTGCCGACATCGAGACCCCGATAGATCTGCGCGGCATCCACGCTCACGACGTCGATCGCCAGGAGACGGCTCAACGCAAACACGGTGGCCGTCTTCCCCGCCCCTGTCGGCCCCATGAGGAACACGACAGGGCTTTGCGTCATGAACCCTGGGGCCGCATGTGCGGAAACAGAATCACGTCGCGTATGCTGGGGGCGTCTGTGAAGAGCATAACCAGGCGGTCTATGCCTATGCCTTCACCCGCGGTGGGCGGCATCCCGTATTCAAGGGCCTCAACGTAGTCAGCGTCATAATGCATGGCCTCCTCGTCGCCGTCTCCGCGCCGTTCGACCTGGGCCTTGAACCGCCGCGCCTGGTCCTCGGGGTCGTTCAACTCCGAGAAGCCGTTTGCGATCTCGCGGCCGCCTACGAAGAACTCGAAACGATCGGTCACAAAGGGGTCTTCATCATTGCGTCGGGCCAGAGGCGAGACCTCCGCGGGATAACCCGTGACGAAGGTCGGCTGCGACAGTCGCCCCTCGATGGTCTTTTCAAAGATCGTCATCTGAAGACCGCCAGCCTCGAGACCGGGCTCCATGGGTAGGCCCTTGGTGGCCAAAAAGGCCTTGAGCGCCACCATGTCGCGTAAATCAGCGGGCGCGTCGGGGTGATAGTGGTGGATCGCCTCTTCGATCGAAAGCCGCGCGAAGGGGATGCCGAAGTCATAGCACTCACCTTGATAGGAAAGCGTGGTCGTCCCCAGCACATCCTCACATAAGCCGCGCAATAAGGTTTCGGTCAAGCCCATGAGATCACGATAGTCGGCGTAGGCCTGATAGAACTCCACCATCGTAAATTCCGGATTGTGGCGCGTGCTCAAACCCTCGTTGCGGAAATTCCGGTTGATCTCGAAGACGCGGTCGAAACCTCCCACGACGAGCCGCTTCAGATAGAGCTCGGGGGCTATGCGCAAATAGAGTGGGATGTCGAGCGCGTTGTGATGGGTCACGAACGGCCGAGCCGTGGCACCCCCCGCAAGCGGTTGCATCATCGGCGTCTCGACCTCACTGAACCCCCGATCCTTCAAGAACGTCCGCAGATAGGCCACGATGCGTTCACGCCGCTCGAAGATCGCGCGGGTCTCGGGGTTTACGATAAGATCGAGATAACGCTTACGGTAGCGGGTCTCCTGATCGGTCAGGCCGTGGAACTTCTCGGGCAAAGGTCGCAGGTTCTTCGCAAGCAGCCGAAGCACGGAAGCACGCACACTCAACTCCCCGGTCTTCGTACGAAACAGCCGTCCGGCCACGCCGACGATATCACCCAGATCCCAGCGCTTGAAGGCCTCGTAGGCCGGGCCCATGGTGTCGCGCTCCACAAAGACCTGTATGCGTCCAGTCGCATCCTGGATGTGGCAGAAGCTCACCCGCCCCATCACGCGCTTGGTCATCAACCGACCGCCCAGCCGCACCTCCCCCACGGCGTCCAGATCCCCCTCTGGTGCCTCGCGGTAACGCGCCAATAACGGCGCGGCCTGTTGATCGGGGCGATAGTCGTTCGGATAGGCCTGACCCTCGGCGCGCAACGCGTCGAGCTTCTCACGCCGCTGCGCGATATGCCGATCCTCGTCCCCTGCGGCCTCTATACCGCCCTGCCCTTCTTCCACACCCGCCCCCTTACAAACCGCTCTTCAAACTCGCTTCGATGAATCGATCCAGGTCGCCATCCAACACCGCCTGGGTGTTGGCAATCTCGACCCCGGTACGTAAATCCTTGATGCGCGACTGATCCAGGACATAGGAGCGGATCTGGCTCCCCCAGCCGATGTCCGACTTGCCCTCCTCAAGCTTTTCCTGCGCCTCACGCTTCTTCTGCATCTCGGCCTCATAGAGCCTGGCCTTCAACATCTTCATGGCCTGCGACCGGTTCTTGTGCTGTGAACGATCAGTCTGGCACTGAACCACGATACCGCTTGGCACATGGGTAATGCGCACCGCCGAATCCGTCCGGTTCACGTGCTGGCCGCCTGCACCGCTTGCGCGATAGGTA
Organism: Acidiferrobacter sp.; assembly: GCF_054609335.1. Taxonomy (NCBI): domain Bacteria; kingdom Pseudomonadati; phylum Pseudomonadota; class Gammaproteobacteria; order Acidiferrobacterales; family Acidiferrobacteraceae; genus Acidiferrobacter; species Acidiferrobacter sp. Next base: position 27,921 of record NZ_JBTRWP010000016.1, read on the forward strand.
TCAACGCGCAGGTCCGCCGGGTTTATCTCTATCTCGATCGTGTCGTCGATCTCGGGATACACAAACACCGAGGCAAACGAGGTATGTCGGCGATTGCCGGAATCGAAGGGCGACTTGCGCACGAGCCTGTGCACCCCCGTCTCCGTGCGCAGGTGGCCGAAGGCATAGGGGCCTGAGTACTTGACCGTGGCGCTCTTGATGCCAGCCACCTCGCCGGCCGATACCTCGACGATTTCGGTGGCAAAGCCCTGGCGCTCGCCATAGCGCAAGTACATCCGCAAAAGCATCTCCGCCCAATCCTGCGCCTCGGTCCCGCCCGACCCCGACTGGATATCCAAGAAGGCATGGGCAGAGTCCATATCGCCCGGGAACATGCGCTGGAATTCGAGGGCCTCTAGCCGCTTCTTGAGCCCCCCCACATCGCGCGCGATCGACTCGGTCAGGGCCTGATCGGCCTCCGCGCGCGCCATGACGAAAAGCTCCGCGGCCTCGGCAAGCCCGGTCTCTATAATCCGGATAGCGCCAACGGTCTCGGCGAGCCGCGCCCGTTCCCGCCCAAGCTCCTGGGCGCGCACCCGGTCCGCCCAGACCTGTTGATCAAGGAGTTCACGCTCGACTTCGACTAGCCGCTCCTCTTTGGCATCGATGTCAAAGATACCCCCGAAGCGTGGCAGTGCGGTCGCAAAGCTCCCGCAGAGTCTGCTCAATACTGCCCTGATCTTCCACGGCTGCCCTCCAAAAAGTCCGCAGGATACCCGAACCCTTGCGGAAAAACGAGCAAGAGGCGAGCCCCTGCGCACACCGCTCCCGACCGAAACGGCCCGCCGTGGCCCGCCTCACTCCCTCAGGATGGGCCGTGCGAGGCGAGTGCCGCGCGATAGGCGGGCGAGATCGGCTGGCCCGGGAAAAACTGCCGCACAGTGGCGATCGGAAGATTCGTCCCCGGCGCGAAGGTGAAATCGGTCTTCGCGGCAAGCGTGTGGCAGGAGATGCAACTTTGCACACGGCCGTAAGCGATCAGGTGGCCATTCGGCTTGTAGGCGGCCATGACCCAATCACGGTCCGCGGCGTCATAACCCGGCACCTTCAGCATGGCGGTCACTGTCTTCAGGACTTTATGAATGTCAAAATTTTCCTTGATGTAGAGGCTTCCGGCCGGGAAGCGCGTGACGCGCGCGACCCCGTGGGTCGCCGCCTTCACGGCGATCGCGTTGGCGCGATCGATGGTGTAGTAATCGGCCATGCGCGAGCCGTGCATCCACAGGTGGCTCCCGGGGAGCAGCGCGCCCCCATGCTCGAGCGCCTGTACCTCCTTAAAGAGTGCGGCCGGGCCGGGGTCCTTGTCGGCCCAGGCGACAGCCAAGGGAATCAGCAGGGCCGCGCAGGCCGCGCCCAGCAGTTTCTTCTTATGAGATATTGACATTGGGACGCTCGTATGGATGCCGAAGATCGCATCATCACGCCGCGCCCTCCGTCTGTCAACGGCCGCACCTTACCCGTTGCGCCGCCGCCCCAAACCCGTGCGTCCAGGGGCCTGTGTGTAGTGGTGCACAAATCTTGTGGCCGATTGCTACCCATTTTGGCGCAGTTGATGCACCATCCTGGTGAGAGTAAAGTCGCGCAGGCCCATGAGGGGCCGGGGTTTGAACTGGTGACACCGAACAATACGCCATCGCGGATCGATCCATGCAATCCGGGTGCGCCGTGACCCGACGGGAGATCTGCCGCTATATGAAACTTGTCGTTGCCATCATCAAGCCATTCAAGCTCGAGGACGTCCGCGAGGCGCTATCGGAATTAGGCGTCAAGGGCCTCACCGTCACGGAGGTCAAGGGCTTCGGACGCCAGAAGGGACATACCGAACTCTATCGCGGCGCCGAGTACGTCGTGAACTTTCTGCCGAAGGTCAAAATCGAGGTGGCTATAGAGACCGAGATGCTGGATCAGGTCATTGAGGCGATCAGCCGCGCGGCGCGTACGGGCAAGATCGGGGACGGGAAAATTTTTGTGCTGGCGCTGGAGGAGGCCGTGCGCATCCGCACTGGCGAAACCGGCAAGGGTGCGCTTTAAGGGGGAATCGCGGTGCGTAATCTGTCGTTGGTCTTGCGGGGCCTAGCGGTCGCCGCCCTAGCCATGCTTGTGCTCGTCCCTGTACAGGCTCTCGCCGCCACACACACGGGGGCCGGACAGCTGGTCGCCCAGGCGCCGTCGGCGACCACCGTCTCCAGTATTCAGCATAGCGCCATCAACCACGGCGACACCGCTTGGATGCTGGTGTCGACGATCCTCGTCCTTATGATGACCATACCGGGGCTTGCCCTCTTTTACGGGGGCATGGTCCGCGAAAAGAACGTTTTGAGCACGCTTGGGCATAGCTTTGCCACCACCTGCCTCGTGACCCTCCTCTGGTATATCGTGGCCTACAGCCTGTCGTTCACCGACGGCAACGCCTTCATCGGTGGGCTCGGGCGCCTATTCCTCCACGGCATGGGCCGCGACACGATCTCGGACCGTTCCATGGCCGTCCCGGAAACGGTCTTCATGTCCTTCCAGCTCACGTTCGCCATCATCACCCCGGCGCTCATCTCCGGCTCGTTTGCGGAACGCATCAAGTTCTCGGCGGTGCTCTGGTTTAGCGCCCTTTGGCTCTTGTTCGTCTACTCACCCATCGTCCACTGGATCTGGTCGGAACACGGCTGGCTTGCACATCTGGGCGTCCTCGATTTCGCGGGCGGCACGGTCGTCGAGGTGAACTCTGGTGTCGCAGGCCTCGTCACTGCCCTCGTGGTAGGGCGACGCGTAGGCTATGGCCGCGAGGCCATGGCGCCCCATAATCTGGTCTTGACCATCCTCGGGGCCTCACTGCTCTGGGTCGGCTGGTTTGGCTTCAACGCCGGAAGCGCGGTGTCCGCGGGCGGTCTTGCCGGCATGGCGATGGCCACCACGCAGATCGCCACCGCCGCAGCGGCCATGGTCTGGATGGGCCTCGAGTGGACCGCACGCGGCAAGCCCAGCATCCTCGGCATGGCCTCCGGCGCTGTCGCAGGCGCTGTTGCCATTACACCGGCCTCCGGATTTGTGGACCCAAGCGGCGCGCTCATCATAGGGCTTGCGGGCGGGGCTGCCTGCTTCTGGGCCGTCACTTATGTGAAAAACGCCCTGGGCTACGACGACTCGCTCGATGTGTTCGGCGTCCATGGCATCGGCGGCGTCGTGGGGCTCATCCTAACCGGCGTGTTTGCCGTCAAGGCCATAGGCGGGACGCCAGGCGCGCTCGAGGGCAATATCGGCCAGATCGGCAAACAGGCTATCGCCATAGCGGCAGTGGCCAGTTATGACGCCATCGCGACCTTCCTGATCCTGAAACTCATCGATCTTGCCATAGGCCTGCGGCCGAGCCACGAGGAAGAACGCGAAGGTCTGGACATCACCCAGCATGGCGAGCGCGCCTACAGCGAATAACCTACCAAAAAGCGCCGCAGTGCTCCGCCTGTAACCGCGTCGCGGTTCCGGGGGGTGGTGACCGGCCATGCGGCCGGCAATGCCGGCCATGCCCCCACGAATCGGGGGTTGTCCACGGCCGGCAATGCCGGCCATGCCCCCACGAATCGGGGGTTGTCCACGGCCGGCAATGCCGGCCATGCCCCCACGAATCGGGGGTTGTCCACGGCCGGCAATGCCGGCCATGCCCCCACGAATCGGGGGTTGTCCACGGCCGGCAATGTGCGGCGCTATCGCCTGCATGGCGATCGTTCTGGCCTTTCCTGTTGCTCAATATATTGTTTGAGAACAGACAGTGGCGCACCGCCCGCGGCGAGAATGCAGCAACAGCGACTCCAGAATACCGGCTTACCCCTATAATACCGTTTCAAATGATCGGCAAAGTTTTTGCGCCGCGATGGGCTGGTGACCAGGTCGCTGCGATGTGGGTAATGACAAGCCCTATCGGGGATGGGATGGGATGGGAGGGAAAAAAGGCGTCCCGCAATATCGTCCTTGCCAAGCTCTTTCGACACTATAGGACCCGCTTGTTGACGGGACTTGGCCCGGAGCATGGTCACTAGTGTCATCGTCGGCGCCCGCAAATCGGGCGCGCGCGAACCCCTCGGGCTTCAGCCCAAAACAAATAGGGGCTGTGTGGTGGCGGGGACTCCAGTCACCCCCTCCACGCAGCTATTTAGACCAACCACAAGGCGTAGCCCCAAAGTCCGGCGCCCAAAACGGCAGCCGCGCCTGCTGCGATGAACAGCCACTTGCGCCCAGTCAGCGCGGTGATCGACGCAAGGGAAATGGCGATCTGGATAAAGATGAGACTCAAGGCCATGCCAGTGTGCGGACGATCGAGTCGCGCCGATTCGCGGTCGGCTTTCCGTGAGCCTGCTTCCAGCGCCTCGGCCCTGGCCTTGATCACCTTCTTCTGTGCAATATATTTGCGAATCTTCTTTCGAAAAGGCACAGCCTTCTTGGGGGCAACCAGGGCAACGGCCACTTGCATGATGTGCGCTTTGGTACTGACCGCTTGATAATAGCTCCATTGGTCCGTGGCGTGGGTCTTTTGCAGAATCGCGTCGTTCTTGTAGAGGAGCACATCATTCATGATGCGCGTCCCCTGGTAACTCACAATGGCCCCAATAGAAGCCAGGATGGCCGTGAAGATCGCCACCCATTGGTTTAGGCTGTGGTGCTTGTGGTGACCGCCCGCGGCCTCGTGAATAAACTCTTCGTGAGGCGCATGGACATGGACTCCTCCCTCGCTCATATCCCCTCCATCGCTTTAAAAACCGCACTCGGCGCACCCTCCACGCCCTCTTGGGTCGCAGACTGGCGGAGCCAAAGATGCGCCGCACGGATTGAACCGTGCCTGGACGCGTCGGTGCCCATCTGGAATCCGCCTGTAGCCATGATGTTTGCGGCCAAGGCCCATAGGCCGCCGCCGCTCCCCATAGTATCAGGGAGAACGACAGGACCGTCGACTATGTGGCAACCATTGCCACGCCCGGCGCCCCGCAAGAACCGATCTTCTCCCCCAACATTCCCAAAGCCGGCCGCAGCTTGCGGTCTCTCGCTTCATGGGCCAAAATGCCCGAGCTTGCTCCCCGGACAGCATTATCCTGGCATACGGCGAGTCGGTATTGAGCAACCTCCACCAAAATGGTTCTGTGCTATGTCCTTGCGAAAAAGTGCGACCGTCCTCGGACTTGCCCTCTGCGCCCTATGGACCACGGCCTACGCCCACGCCATCGTCGGCATGCGAGTATTCCCAGGTACGCTCACCTTCGCCGACCCCGGGGTCACCGATGAATTCGACCTAGGATGGGGACGCGCCGCCCTGAGCGGGACACCCGGGAGCCCCGCGCCCTATGTCTCGACTGCATCGCTTGCCGAATCAAAGACCATTACGCCCAATCTCGCGCTGACCATAGGCGACGCCTACCAGGGCCAGAGCGGCCCCGGCACGGTGGCCGGCTTCGGTAACGTCGCCATAGGCGTTGATTACGGGCTCTGGAAGAGCGACAGCGAGGAGACCTTGATCACGGGCGCCCTGAATGAGGCCCTGAACCATACCGGCAGCGGTCAGGTCGCCGCGCCCTACTCGGTCTTTTCGCCCACACTCCTGTTCGGCCGCGGCCTTGGTGACCTGCCGAGCCACCTTAGGATGCTGCGCCCACTGGCGGTCACCGGCATGATCGCGGCCAACATCCCATCGATCGCAGCCGTCCCGCGGTCTCTCAGCTGGGGGCTCTCCGTGCAATACAGCCTCCCTTATCTGCAAACCTATGTGCGCGACATCGGGCTGCATGCCCCCTTCAACAATGTCGTGCCGCTCATTGAATGCGCCATGCAGACCTATACAAGTGGACCCTTTGCAGGGCACACTCTCGGCACCATCAACCCAGGCTTCGTCTGGCTCGGGCGTTACGGGCAGGTTGGCCTAGAGGCGACCCTGCCGGCAAACCGCGCAAGCGGCCGCGGCGTGGGGGTTATTGTGGGCGTAGGGTTTTATCTGGATGACATCTTTCCCCATACGCTGGGCGCGCCCCTCTTTGATGCCGGCCCCAGGGCTTCTTAACCCATGTCGATACTAGTAAAGAGATCTATAACCGTAAGCCTCGCGCTCGCCCTGCTCCTCCCATCCGGAGCTTGGGCGCACGCCTTCCCTGATCGCTCGCGGCCCCAAGTCGGGGCGACGGTGAAGACATCACCGCACCATGTCCGTATTTGGTTCGACGCTGGACTTGAGGCGCTCTTCTGCTCGCTCATCGTCAAAAGCGCGACCGGACAGGTCGTGAGCTTCGGGCACGGACATGTCGTCCGAGGAAGCCATGACCGGCTTTTGGAGACGACCGTCAAGCGCTTGGCCCCCGGCAAATACCGCGTCTACTGGAGCGTCATCGCCTTGGACGGCCACCATACCGAAGGGCATTACATGTTCCGAGTCCGCGGCTAAGCACATGTCTGCGCACGCTCCCTATATTGCGGTCAGCGCCTTCGACATTATTGCCCTTGTCCTCGTCATAGGTCCCCTCGCGACTACGCTTTGGGTCCTGCCCAAAGAGGCGCGTAACGCCTTCCAGGCCCGACTTTGGCACTTCACAGGAGCCGCGCTGGTCGCGCTCACCTTAAGCAGCATGACGCTTCTGGTCGGTCGCACCTTGGAGATGAGCCGACAGGGCCTAAGCAAAGTCGTACACTGGCTCCCCCTGGTCCTGCGGGAGACGCCCTTTGGTCGTGTGTGGTTGGTCCGGCCGATCATGCTGGTCCTGGCGTGGGCGGCGTGGTATATCGGTCGCAACCTCGAACGGCGGCGGGTTGCCGCCTCCTTTCTATTCGCGGCGGCGGCCGTGATCGCGTTTACCCGTAGCGCCACCGGCCACCCCGCCGACCAGGGATCCTGGACCCTTCCGGAATGGGTGGACTGGATTCACCTGGTCGCAGTTTCGGTGTGGGCCGGCGTCGTATTCACGATGTCCGTGGTCATATTCCCGCGCCTACCGCAAGAGCGGGTCTCTCCCTCTGTGCGCGCCGATCTCATTACGCGCCTCTCGTCGGTGGCGACCGTCGCTCTGATCGGTATCCTGGTCACAGGCGTCCTCTCGGCCTACCATTACGTAGGAACTTGGACGGCGCTGCGTGACTCCAGCTACGGGCACGTCCTGCTCGTGAAACTCGCGCTTGTCGCCGTCGCCGTCGCCCTGGGTGCGGCCAATCGCTTTCTATTCGTGCCCCCCATCCGCGCCGCCGCCTCGACCCCAGTGGGGCGTGGCGCCACCACGCACGACCTCAGTGAAAGGTCTCTCAGGCTCTTGATCCGTTCCGTGAGGATCGAGGCGCTCTTTCTGCTCGCCGCGCTCGCAGCTGCCGCTGTCCTGCTGCACGGCATGCCACTGCGCGAAATGGATCACGCCATGGGCGGCACAATGGCGCAAAGCCCCCGCGCAGATCACCCCGCGAGGGCGCGGCGTGTCACGATGCGCAGAAACGACGCGCGCCAGCCACACGTGCAACAGCTGATATCGACCATCTGTTACGGCATCCTTTCCACACGGCCAGTGCCGCCAGGTGACCTCTACCAACCGCGGGAAACCTCCATCGGGGCATCGCTTTAACAGGACCGCGTAACACCCCTTCCACGAGCCCGTCCCGGCCCAACCGCGAGCTCCAGCGAACTGAAAACAGTTCTCCGGCGCGCCACGTACGGCGCTGAGCCCGAATTGGACAGGATCACCGAGCGCCACAACCGGAAAGCAAAACGCGCCGCGCGCACCTAAGGCTCTTACAAGCTCGTATCATCCCAAATGGCAGTCTGGTCCTCAGGGCATCGCCGCGACATGCTGCATAAGGTTATCCAGCTGGTACTCCCAGCCGCGACTACTCATGCGGAACGCCTCCAGACGGCGGTGTGGGGGCACAAGGTCGAACCCGGATTCCACCACCGCAAGCAGAGTACTGTTGCGCGGGGCATCCGTTAGCGTGAATGTCACGAGCGTCGGCTGCTCGGTCGTGTAATCCACGGACGGATCAACCGCATAGGGATGCCAGCGGTAGGAGAACAATTCCATCACCTCGACCCGCTCGACGACCACATCAAAAACGATGTGCTCGTATCCCGGGTAAACCAGCGACCCGCGCGCGCCCCGCCCGCCTTCGAAGGCTTGGCCTTCCAGGTTGACACCGAACCAACGCCCGAACTCTTCAGCGGTCGTGAGCGCACGCCACACGCGCCGGCGCGGGGCTTGGATGACAATGCTGCGCTCGATACGGTCGGAGTCTCCTATACTATCGGTGTTATCCATGATTCAGTCGACTCCTGATATCAATGTGTGTCTGATTTCGCCAAATCCGAAAGCGATGGAACACAGCCGCCCTTTCCGAATGACGGAAGGCTGCCTAAAAGGCATTGCGACTTGTGCACCCGGGTGACGAACGTTCTTGAACAGGCTTCTTCCGCATACAGACCCCCTGAAAGTCGTACACGGAAGATTCGTATCCCATACATCAGAATGAAACGCAAGATATTATTATCACTCTATGAGTGTATGCAAAGAGTTGTGGGTAATTGTAAGGTCTATGCAGCGCTTACCATAAAATGATCCTCACACCAAAACGCCCGCCGGGTCGGGCTGGAAAAAACGAAAGGCGCACGAAGGCGCCAGCTTTGGGCCGGATTTTTTGGGCGCAGAAAGGCGCCTTAGGGTGAAGCCATTTTTTGGGGATTTTTCCAGGACAGATCTGTCCTCGGGGCCCTGAACTCTGTCCGGATTTAGGTCAGAATCAGAACTTTTTGCTGCTGCTCTTGTACGCGCTCAGCTGGCGCGAGGGTTACCCCCGAAAGTAAAGATTAGTACATCCCCGCCAGGAGTCAAGTGTTACTCTTGTGTTAATGCCTCGTGCAGCCGATGCGCCCCGGATTCCTGAATACTGATGGGCTCAAATAGGTCCGCCGGATAAAGATAATCCTCGCCGCTATCGTCGTAGATGCGCACGAAGCCGTGCTCGTCTGGCTCTACCAGGACCTCATAGGCGCGCCCCAAGGTCAGGTCATCAAGTGATAGGCCGCCACGGGATTCCGGTTTCGAAACACAGATCATGAACGTCATAGCCATCGCTTCACCTTTATCTTGACCTTGCCAATGCCGTGGGCCTCATACCAATGTACCTCGGCGAGGAAGGAGACGCCATCCCCACGGTCCACCCACGCAACCCCCTTCTTTTTCTTCCAGTGGCCGTTACCGTATCGCTCACGCAGATTAGCCAGCTCACGAATCGACGACCTTTCGGCTATGGTCTCGGCCTGTTGGATCGGTCCTGTTAGCTTTGGAGCGGCCATTTAGCCCAGCCGCCCCACCAAATCCTCAGCCCTTAAATGCGTATACCGCTTGAGCATCTGCATGGTCTTATGCCCGGTAATCGAGGCCACCTCCATCAGCCCCAAGCCCTTCTCGAACAGCCGTGAGGTCGCCTCATGCCGCAGGTCGTGGAAGGTTAGGCCCTCGATGCCGGCGGCCTTGCATGCCTCTGCAAAGGCTCGACTTATAGATGCTGCATGAATAGAGAAAACCCGACCATCGAGCCGTTGGAGAAGCCCGTCCAGGACCCCCAGCGCGGCCGTGGAGAGCGGCCCCGCCGGGGCGTCCCAGTCTTCGTCTCGGGGATTAGGAGCACCTGGGCCCGCCGGTCCAGGTTTTCCCAGCGCATTGCCGCGATCTCCCCGCGACGCATGGCGGTCTCGATCGCCCAAATGATGATTGGGCCGATATGGCCCCCCGCCTGAGGGGTCGAGCCACCGTAGGTCTGCGCGGCGGCCAGGAGGCGCGGCAGTTCGTCGCCGACCAGACGGCGGTCTCTCTTGTCGTTGACGCGGGGGCGGCTCAGCAATCGTACCGGGTTGCCCCACGGCAGATGGATGTGCCATTCCTGCGCGGCGACCGTAAAGACGTGGGAGAGGACATTCAGTTCGCGGTTCAGAGTGGATCCCGCCACCACCGCAAGGCGCCGATTCTTGTAAGCCGTCAATTCCCTGCCGGTGATCCGCGCAACGAAGCAGCGGGCGATAGGATCTTGGCCGATCACCTTTAGATGGGACCGCTCCATTGCGGCCCCGCGCTTTTGTGGGGCGATCTCGCCCTCATACCGGTCAAGGATCTCGCCCAGCGTCGTGGACTCGGCCTCGACTCGCGAGACAAAGACCCCACGATCCATTTCCGATTCGATCTGGCGCGCCCAGGCCTCGGCTTTGGTATCAAAGGTTTTGTATTGCCGGTCGTGGCCACGCCGGATGATCTGCGCCTGCCAGGCGGCACGACCGCCAGGACCCGGCCGTTTGCGGAATGTCGCCATGCCTGCCCCCCGTTTTTTGCCATACGCGTTATGGCAGGATTACGGCATTTTCGGGGCTGTGGCCGGTAGGGTTGCTTGTAACTCGTTGATGTTATTGGCGTCCCCAAGGGGATTCGAACCCCTGTTACCGCCGTGAAAGGGCGATGTCCTAGGCCTCTAGACGATGGGGACCTAGCGTGCTACGCGGCTCCTTGCGACCGGTCGGGCGACCGGGCTGGCAACGGGCGTTGAAGGCCCGGTACTCTAAGGGCAAGATGCCCCAAAAGCAAGCCCGCCACGACCGCCCTCTGCCCAAGGCCTGCGGGCACGTCACGCCAGGGCATGCGGTAAGACTCCGACCGGTCTGGGCGTTTCGGTCACCCTGACCTCAATCGAGCCCATACTTTTTGACTTTATACCACAAGGACCGCTCGCTTATGCCTAACTGCGGCTCCAGAATACGGGTTTATCTTTTTCAAATGGTCATCGATGTGGTCGAGGCCGCCAACGATGCCCAAAAACACCTTCTTCTGGACCGCCTCGTCCACTACTTCGGACCGGACCCAAGCTGGCGCCGATCGCGATATGAGGCCTGGCTTCCAAGCCGAACACCGACGATATACGCGAAGCCCCGAGCCGCATCCTGCTCGAGGGCCTCTAGGGCCAAGGGGCACGCGTCATCGCCTACGACCCGGCCACCGCTCAGGAAACTCGCCGCATCTATGGCGATGCACCCCCGTCTGACACTGGCGGAAACGCCCATAAACGCGCTGGAGGGTGCCGATGCCCTGGCTATCGTCACCGAATGGAAGGTCTTCCGCGGCGCGGACTTCAATGCCATAAAATCCAGACTGAGGAGCCCCGTGATCTTCGACGGACCAACCCCCACGGCCCCGGCGGGTACAGGCGGCTGGTCTCACCTATTCCAGCATGGGGCGGTCCTAGCCCCCAGGTCTCGCCGGGGACTCACCGGTTCCCGGCGGCTGCCTTCATTTGGCACACCCGCCCACAAAGAAAGGTGTCGCGTGCCCGCAAGCGGGCCTTCGGCCATATATACTCAATAGATGCATACCGACGACAGGGAGTCCAGAGTGGGGACGATCACTATACGGGCGCTGGAGCGCGAGCGGCGCCCGGCCCCATCGCAGGCTTCAATCGCGTGAGCACAGACCGTGCGCCAGCCGCTCGTGTCCGCAGGCCCGTCTGGTCCACGGCGCGCAAAGACTGCGTCGGTACCGCGCTCGGGTCGAGCCGACTGTGGTTCACCGTAGGTTCCGGGATCATCACCGAGGTCTATTATCCGCGCATCGACACCCCTCAGATTCGCGACTTGGGCTTCCTCATCGCGGACGACGAGGGGTTCTGGCAAGAGATCAAGGCCACCCCAAACCCGATCGTGGAAATCGATGACCCTCGCACCCCGCTTCCTTATGTGCGCCACCACCACGAACGCTTCGAATTCACTTTCCAGATCTGCGCGGACCCGCACCGTGACGTCCTGCTCGTGGATTTCGAGTTAAAAGGGGAGGCGCGCCTGCGGCCTTATGTACTCTGCGCGGCGCGCCTCGGGGCGGATGCACGCAGCAATCGCGCCTGGGTCGACACCTGGAACGGGCGACGGATCGTTTGGGCCGAACAAGGGCCCTATGGCATGGCCATCGCCTGCCGCGATGCCGAGGGCCACGCCGCGCTTGGCCCCTGCTCCGTGGGAGAGGTCGGCACCAGCGATCTTTGGCAAGACTTCCGCGCCCACGGGCGCATGAGCTGGCAGTATACCGAGGCCGGGCCTGGCGAGGTTGCGCTCGCGGGCACCTTGCCGTGTTGCGGAACGCTTGCGCTTGGACTGAGCGGCTCCAAGGAGGCGGCGGCGAACATCGCTTGGTCATCCCTGAGCGAAGGGTTCCCTCGCGCAGCCGACACCTATGCGCAACGTTGGCGCAACTGGCACGAGGGGCGTCGGCCCTCCCACGACCCATCCCATCAGCTAGCCCCCGACCTCGCGGCGCTCTACACGCGGTCGGCCACCGTCATCAAGACCCACGAGGATCGCACCTTCCCGGGCGCGGTGGTGGCGAGCCTCTCGACCCCGTGGGGAGAAACAAGCGACACCCTCGGCGGCTACCACCTCGTATGGTCGCGTGACCTCGTCGAGTCGGCGGGGGCCTTGCTTGCGCTCGGCGCACACGAAGAGGCGCGGCGGGTCTTGGCCTACCTGATCGGGACCCAGCAGACCGATGGCCATTGGCTGCAAAACCAGTGGCTCGGCGGCACGCCCTTCTGGAACGGCGTGCAACTCGACGAAGCGGGCTTTCCCGTCCTGCTTGCAGGCGCCCTCAAGGCGCACAACATCCTCGGTGACATGGCAGTCAAAGATATGGTGTTCAAAGCGCTCTCCTTCATCATCCGGGAAGGTCCCGCAACCGCCCAGGATCGCTGGGAAGAAGACGCTGGCGTCAACACCTTTACGCTGGCCGTGGCCATAGCCGCGCTAGTCGAGGGCGCGGCCTTCCTCGACGGCCCGGCGCAGGCCTGCGCGCTCATGTTCGCCGACTACTGGAATGCGCAAATCGAGGATTGGACCTATGTCGATGGGGACGCCCTCTCGCTCCGGTTCCAGGTTCCGGGCCACTACGTCCGCATGGCCCCGCCGGATATCCTCACCGACCCCCGCGCGGAGCAAGAGGTGCTGCCCATCAAAAATCGGGCGAATGATCCGCGGCTTCTGGCCAGCAGCCAGATTTCCAACGACTTCCTGCAACTCGTGCGCTACGGCCTGCGCGAGGCCACCGATCCCCGCGTCAGAGACTCGGTCACCGTCATGGACGGCCTCTTGAAGACCTTGACGCCCAATGGCCCGGTCTGGCATCGCTACAATAGCGACGGCTATGGCGAACACAAGGACGGGCGCCCTTTCGACGGAACGGGCCGTGGCCGCGGCTGGCCCCTCCTTGCGGGCGAACGTGGCCACTATGCCATCGCCGCGGGCGAGGACGGGCTCCCCTATCTGCGCGCGATGGCAGCCATGACCGGCCACGGCGGTCTCTTGCCGGAACAAGTCTGGGAGAGCGCGCCCATCCCAGAATACGAGCTCTACCCCGGACAGCCGACCGGCTCAGCGATGCCGCTTGTGTGGGCGCACGCGGAATTCGTGAAGCTCTGTCAAAGCCAGATGCTCGGCATCCCGGTCGATCGACCGGCAGAGACCTGGAGGCGCTACGGGGGCCATCGTCCCGATCCAGGCTTTCGGATCTGGCAAACCCACCAACGCCCGCGCTTCTTACGCGTCGGCGAGGCGTTGCGTGTCGCGCATAGCACGCCCTTCATCCTCCACTTCGGCGTAGATGGCTGGCAGCAGGTCCACGATACCGCGTCCCAGGACCTGAGCTTCGCCCATGTGGCCATCGTGCCGCCTGAAGCCTTACACGGTGCTCAGAGCCTGCAATTTACGCTACGCTGGCCGACGGGAGATTGGATCCGTGAAGACTTTCATATCGAGATCGTGGCGCAGGCGCCGTGACACGATATCTCTGGCCACACCCAAGCGCGCCAGGGGTGCCCTAAGAGGCCACCCGCAGGCCCGTGATCGCGCGGGTATCCCCCCACAGAGCAAGCGGCGCTGGGGCGCCGACCTCCGACGCGAGCGCGGCACGACGCGCTAGGCGTCGACACCCTCGGGGATCGCATGGCCCATCTTTGGCAACAACACGCGCAAGACCGGCCCCGTGATGACCGTAGTCGCAATCGCCATGACAACAAGCAGTGTATAGACAATGCGGGGAATGAAGCCCGCGCTATAGCCGATATTGATAACGATAAGTTCCATGAGCGCGCGAGTGTTCATAAGGACACTCACGACTCCGGCGGCGTGGGAGTCGAGGCCGCTTATCCTTGCCCCAACATAAGCCCCCGCGCCCTTACCGACCGTGGCGAGGATTGTGATGCCTATGCACCAGAGCCAGAGCGCCGTTGTGTCTATCCCCGTCAAGTCGGTCCGCAAGCCCGCGAATGTGAAAAAGATCGGCAGGAAAAACACGGTCACGAAATCGCCCACCGTCTGGCGAAAGCGGTTCACGAACTCGCTGTTGTCGTGCACCAAGACCCCCATGACGAAACCGCCGAAGATCGTAAACACCCCAATCTCGTAGGTCATGATTCCCGACACAAACACGGCAAGAATGGTGATCGCGACGATAGAGGATGGTAAGCCCGGCTCATCCGGCCATGAGACCCGCGCGAGGGCGTAGCGGATGAGCGGCTTCACCCCACCAAAGCACACCACCAGATAAAGACCGAGAAAGCCGAACCGCCAGAGCATATCGGTCACCGAGAAACGGGCCGCCGCAAACGCCGCGACCGCGAGCAACAAGAGCCAGCCGACCACGTCATTGATGGCCGCCGCACTGATCGTGATGGCGCCGATGCGCGTACGGGTCAATCCATACTCCCTCAAGATCCGGCCGAGGATGGGGACGGCCGTGATGGCAAGCGCCGTCCCGACAAACAGGCTATATGGGATAATGGCGATGGTCGGCGCAAGCAGCGGTTGCGAGAATACGCCGAGCCCAAGACCCAGGACGAAGGGCGGCACGATCGAGCCTGCGGCAATAATAGCGACCGCGCGGCCGTTGGCAGGCTCATTCAGATGCGAGAAATCGAAGCCCATACCAATCTGAAACATCAGCAAGGTAAGCCCGATCTGACTCATAATCACAAGCGGTAGATGCGAGGCGCTGCCAAAGACATAGGCCGAAAGCCCAGGCGCGAAGTGGCCGAAAAGCGAAGGCCCGAGACAGAGGCCGGCCATGATCTCCCCCACCGACCGCGGCTGACCGATCTTTCTGGCAAGCGACCCGAGAACGCGCGCTGCCGCAATGATCAGTACAAGCTGCAGCAAAACGAAATACAAAACCCGCTCGGGCGATTGGGCCGCAGCACCCAGATGTGCACTCGTCATTACTCATATCCTTCTAAGTCGCGCCGCCTTGGCGCCGCGCGATCCTCTCTGGGAGGTGCCCCAAGCGGCCCCGCGCAAGCTTATCCCGGGACCTCCCCTGCGCCAAGGGCTGGGCCCGCTGCCAGCCATCGTGCCTGCCTTCATGCGCCTAAGTCGCCGCCATTTTCCGCAGACGGACCCCACTAGGCTCGCGCGCAGCGCGGAAATGGCCCATGCCGCTTCTGCGCAGGCGCTAGTCTACCGATACAGCGGGCGGGAAAGGGGACGGGGGCGGCGATACCCGCCGTCAAAGGCTCTTGCGTTTGTCGACAATGGTCATCCCGATCGGTGCCATCGCAATGACTGCAAGCTTCAGGTGTTGGATACCAAACGGGATGCCGATGATGGTGACGAAGTTGGCAACGGCCGACACGATATGGCCGATCGCAAGCCATACCCCGAACAAGAGGAACCAGAGGACATTACCGATGAGCCCGAGGGGGCCCGTCCCGATATCCGAGCGACCGCTCACCGCGCTGCGGCTCACCGCCTCGCGCCCGAAGGGGAAGAACGTGAACTGGCCTATGACGAAACACGCGCGCGCCCACGGGATGCCGACGATGGACACAAGGGCGAGGAGGCCCGCAAGCCACCAGGCGAGCCCCATGACTGCGCCCCCCAGAACGAACCACAACACATTACCGATCAAGGAAAACATCGCAACTCCAATTCACGCCCTTCACGCATGCGCCTGGAGACCCAGGCGACCTGCAGACACGCCGCTTGGCCCGACCGCAAGCGGACTGTCCTTCGGGACATAATTGCCTTCGGGGCCCCATCGTCCTTAATGTCAGGGGCGCGTGTCCTGGCCAAAAAGATGGCGCCGGGCCTCCTCGTCCATCCCACCCCCCTGCCCTATGCGCGCGCCAAGGGCATAGGCCCGCTCTACCGCTGGCCGTGCCGCTATCTCCTCGAACCAACGCTTGAGATGCCGAAAGGTTCCGAGATCCTGCTGCTGATCACGATGCGGGACGATCCAAGGATAGCAGGCCATATCGGCAATCGTATATTCCGCCCCGCCCACGTAGCGACTTACCGCCAAGCGCTTGTCGAGCACCCCATAGAGCCGCCGGGTCTCGCGCACATAGCGATCTATGGCATAGGGGATCTTTTCAGGGGCATAGCGGCCGAAATGATGGTTCTGACCGGCCATGGGCCCGAGACCCGCCATCTGCCAATAAAGCCACTGGAGGACCGTAAATCGCCCACGAACGTCGGCCGGAAGGAAACGTCCGGTCTTCTCGGCTAGGTACTGCAGGATGGCCCCCGACTCGAAGAGGCGGATCGGCTCGCCGTCGACATCGGGATCCACCAAGGCCGGCATGCGATTATTGGGGGCGATCGCCAGAAAATCGACGGCGAACTGCTCGCCACGACCGATGTTGACGGGAACGATCCGGTAAGCGAGCCCCGCCTCCTCCACGAAGATCGTCACCTTGTGGCCGTTTGGCGTAGGCCAATAATACAGGTCGAGCATACATTTCTCCCCATGCTGGGTGGCACGCCGTTGTCTCGTGCGCGTAGACCTGCGATTATAGCGGCCTTTCCCGGCCCATGCCGTACCAGCCAGTCCTTTCATGCCCCTATTGCGTCTTGATGATATCAGTCTCGCCTACGGCCACCACCCCTTGCTCGACCACGCCTCGCTTGCGGTCGAGGCTGGTGAACGGGTCTGCCTTATAGGCCGTAACGGCGAAGGCAAATCCTCGCTCCTGCGCATCGTCGAGGGTGCTATCAGGCCCGATGCCGGTACGCGCGTACTACAGCCCGGGGCGCGCATCGCCACCCTTGAGCAAGAAGTGGCGTGCGCCGATACCGCAAACGTCTACGAGATCGTCGCAGGCGGCCTTGCTGCGCTCGGTGCCGCGCTCGCCGAATACGAACGACTAACGGAACGCCTCTCCGAGGGCGCGAGCGATGATGATCTTGCGCGCCTCGGGGCCGTCCAGCAGATCCTCGATAACCAGGACGGCTGGCGATTCCAGCAGCGCGTGCAGACCGTGATGACAGATCTCGGCCTAGACCCCCATGCGCGCATGGGTGAACTCTCGGGGGGATGGCGGCGGCGCGTCATGCTCGGACGGGCGCTCGTGGCCGAGCCCGACCTCCTGCTGCTCGATGAACCTACGAACCATCTCGACATCGACGCCATATTGTGGCTCGAAAATTACCTCGCGAGCTTTGGAGGCGGGGTCCTGTTCGTGACCCATGACCGGGCCTTCCTGAAACGTCTCGCCACCCGCATCGTCGAGCTCGATCGGGGCACCCTGTCCTCATGGCCCGGCGGCTACGAGGATTACGTGCGGCGCAAGGCCGAGGCGCTGGCCGCGGAGGAGACCCGCCACGCCCTGTTCGACAAACGCCTCTCCGAGGAGGAGAAGTGGATCCGCCAGGGCATCAAGGCCCGGCGTACGCGCAACGAAGGCCGGGTGCGCGCCCTCGAGGCCATGCGCCGCGAGCGGCGGGCGCGGCGTGAACGCACGGGCCGCGCGGAGCTGCGCCTGGATACCGCCGACAGCTCCGGCAAGCTTGTCTTTGAGACCGAGCACCTCACCCTCGCCTACGACAGTCGGATCATGATCCACGACTTCAGCGTGATCGTGCAGCGCGGTGACCGTATCGCGCTCGTCGGCCCAAATGGCGCCGGGAAATCGACCCTCCTGCGCGCCCTCTTGGGCAACGAAACCCCGCGGAGCGGGTCGGTGCGACGCGGCACCAAACTGGAGATCGCGTATTTCGACCAACAACGCGAGCAACTAGACCCCAACGTCACCGTCATGGATAGCGTGGGCGAGGGCAAGGTCACGATTGCGATCGGCGGCCGTCAAGAACACGTCGCAGGCTATCTGCAACGCTTCCTCTTCCCGCCGGAGCGCCTGCGCTCCCCAGTCAGCATGCTCTCGGGCGGGGAACGCAACCGCCTGCTGCTCGCGCGGCTCTTCGCCAAACCGGCCAACGTCCTGATCCTGGACGAACCGACCAACGACCTCGACGCCGACACCCTGGAGCTCCTCGAGGAGACCTTGATGGAGTTCGCGGGCACCATCCTCCTTGTGAGCCACGACCGCGCCTTCATCGACCACGTAGCGACAAGCACATGGTTATTCGACGGTCGCGGTGGCGTTCACGAGTACGTGGGCGGCTATAGCGACCTTCCGCCGTCCTCGTCCGCGCCACCGTCGGGCGAAACGCCAGCACGCGCTGCTCCGCAAGCGCCGCCCCCGGAGGCGGCGCGCACAGCACCTCCAGCCGCAAACCGCCGCAAGCGCTCGTATAAAGAACAGCGGGAGATCGACGAGATGCCCGCACGCATAGAAGTCCTCGAGCGTGAACAGGCCGCGCTCCAGGCTGCGGTGGCCGACCCATCTCTTTACGAAAATGACCAGCTCGAGGTCGCGCGCCTCTTTGAGCGCCTCGCAGTGATCGACAAGGCGCTCGCCGAATGCTACGCCCGCTGGGAAGGGCTGGAATCCTCTTGAGAGGGGGTACCGAGGAGCTCCCAGGCACGCGACCAGGCGACCGATAGCGCCAGCACCCCCTATTGCTGCCTGGAAACGGTGGGGTCGCGCGCGAAGGTACGAGCGGCGCGCACAGCTCCTCTTCGCGACACACAAGCGGGAGCCCTAGATCTTCGGGCCGGCGTTCTCCAGCTTTTTTGGGGACCCCGCCCATGCTAAGGTAGCGGGCGCCCGGAAGGCGGCGACGATGCCGCAGAGGCCTTTTCCCATAATAGATCGCCGTCCATAATGCGCACGAAAAGCGCGCTCAAAAAACGCCTGACATGCCCGAAAGGGTCCACCTTGAGTCAGCGCCGGGCGTTTCTGGCCCTCCACGCCTTTTGTCTTGATCCCGGGGAAGCCGCGGGGCTGCGCGTGCTATGCGGCTATGCAGGCACCGGCAAGACCTGGCTTGCCGTACATCTCATCGAAGCGGCGTGCGCGAAGGGCCTCCGGGTCGCTTTATGCGCGCCCACGCACAAGGCGGTCTCGGTCATGACGGCCAAGCTCGCGCGCCCTACGCGTACCAAGGTCTGGTCCGGCACGCTGCATGCGCTCCTTGGCCTCAAATTGCGCGAAACCCACGAGGGCGTGATGCGCATCACCTTGGATCGCTACCCGAAGACCCTCTATTTCGAGTCCTATGACCTCGTATTTATCGACGAAGCGAGCATGGTAGGGCCCGAACTCATGTCATATATCGAACGATTCGCGCAGGGCGCACGCACGCGCGTAATCTACATAGGGGACCCGGGACAGCTCCTACCGGTGGAGGAAAAGACCCCCACTACGGACCCGCAACAGGATCTCGCCTTGGCTGATCCCGCGGGTCGCGAACCGCCAGTGTTCACCCAGGGCAGTTCGCGGCACGACTTGGTCGAAGTGGTCCGCCAGAAATCCACCGGCCGCCCGCACCCCATCATCCAATTCGCAGGAGAGATACGCCGCTACATCGAGGGCGAGGCCAGCGGGGTGTTCAATGCCGATAGCATTCGCCGCTACCTCGCCGAACACGCAAGCGAAATGCAAGGTGTCCATCTCGCGCGCGCCGCCTTTGCGGCGGAAGGGGCCGTAAGCCTGCGGCGCCGCCGACCCGCCAAAGACATACGCGTGATCGCCTGGCGCAATCGGATAGTCGACGAGCGCAACCGCTTCATCCATCGGGGGCTTGCGGCCCTCTACGGACGCGGCGAGCCGGAGGCACTGGATACCGCGCCGTTTTGGCCCGGCGAGACGCTCATCGCCCGCGAAACGGTCTACGCCTTTCGTTCTGCGGCGTGCATCCAGGAGCGTGGGGTGAAGGTTTGGGAAGAGGCCTTAGCTCCTATCGAAGGATCCCGGGGCGCCGAGGGCGCGGAGCGCGAACGGCGCGATGCCCTCGTCGACCTTGTGCCCAACAACACCGAAATGATTGTCACTGCCTGCGAGGCGCTCCATCACCCTTATCTCGACATCCCAAGCTGGCGGATCCAGGCGAAAGCGCCGGGACAGGATGAGGCGGTCGAACTCTTCGTGGCGCACGACCCGTCCGAGTACGAGCGACTCGTGCGCAAGACATGGACGATGTACAGGAGCACCGAGAGCCGCGCCCCCGAGGACTTCCGGCGCGCGTGGGCCGTGACACGGGCATGCGCCCCGGTCATGCACGCCTATGCCATGACCGCCCACAAGGCCCAGGGAAGCACCTTCCACTACGCCTTGGTGGACGTGGCCGATCTCTACGGGATGGTCGCGGGCGGCAAGGTCGACGACTACCATCGCGCGCTCTATGTCGCCGTCACCCGTGCCGCCGAACAGGTGTGGCTCTGCCTTTAAAGAGATCTGCCGCAGCGCGTGGGCGCCACTCCATCGCTACCAACCGAAGTCGCCGCAAAAGCCGCCGCCACGGTAATCGATTGTGACCCAGCGCGGACGGAATGCGTCACGCCGCTCAAGTGGAAAATCCATGAGCGGGAGTTCGTCCAAGACGGCATCGTTCGGCAGCGCACAATGACGCGCCATAACCGGACGGAACCACACCACGAGGCGCGGATGCGCGGAAGACGCGCTTGGCGCGACCTCATCAGGGGGCGCGACACCGAAGCGTAGCCGCTTGCGGATGAGGCAGCTAAAGAAAAGCTCCATCTCCACCAACAGGGGCTCGGCGCGAGCGTCGAGCGCGCGACGCGCCGATGCGGTGAGCTCCACGCGCACATCCGCCTCCCGCAAGGGTCGCGCCGCCGTTTTCGTCGCCGCGATCATGGCGGGCCACCGCGGCCGGGAGGGACCACGCGCAACCAACCACTCGGACAATTGGGTACCCGGGGGTAGTAGCCCTCCGGACGGCGGCAATAGTAGTAATAGGTAGGCCGCGCTGGCCGCGGCGGCGGATAGTAATCATGCTCTATAATGACTCGCCGCCGCGGGGCAAAGGCCCGGAAACCGAACCATAACGGGAACCAGTCGCCGCCACCGTCGTCGCCCTCATCGTCATCGACGCGCACGACATGCGCATGGGACAGAGGCATTACACGCATCGCATACACCTCGCGCGCCGCCACGGTAAACAGACTGCCTGCCAATATGGCTGCCATGACAAAGCGGTGTTTTATGGCCATCTCCGTTCCTCACGAGACACCAAGCTGCGCCTAGGATACCGCATCTGCGGGCGCAAAAAATCGTCCCCCTGCGTTTTTCTCCTAGCGCAAAACGACGAACGCACCTGCCACGGCGACCAGCGTCCAGACCCAGAGCTGCGGACTCGACGGGCGCCCATGCACCACGTAATGGGCGGTGTGTTCGCAGTTGTTGCGCCACAGGTGATAGCCGCGCGGCGCCCTTAAGACCTTCATGCCATTGGCGAGCACGTGTTCCCGCCGCACCGCCGCTGTCGGCCGCACGCGCACGGGCCGACCCGCAGCGAACTCCTCAATACTCGAGAGATGCTCGCCACGAAAAGGGCTGTTGTGCAGCACTCGCCCGTCGAACCACGCAACGCCTACGTGATCGTGCAAGCCCTTGTCGCGCTTCAGGAAATCCCCAGGACGTATAACCGTTACCGGTGTCGGCACGAGACCTTCCTCCATTGGGGCCTCCCTGCCCTTTGCAACGCCGCCCAGGCGCCTCTAAGCCGTCAGTCGGGGCCTGCCTGTTTTAAGCCCCCGCCTCGATCGCCCCTAGTGACGTACCCATAGGCGCTCGCCTCGCTAAGCCTAGCCCAGCGGTTTCGCGAAATCCACGGGTCGGGACGCGCTCAAGCCCCCGCCCAGAGTCACGACCGCCCCCCGGGCCCGAAATCGACGCGCACCCGGACGCGCACGATTGACTTCCCGACCGGGGCCCCTATCATGGGCCGATGCTGAGCCGACTTAAGCCTTGCACGCATCGCGCGCCCCAACCAAGCGTACCTCCCTGCACGATGATGCTACGAGGCGCGCAACACGCAGGGGCCCGCCCATGACGCGCGTACGCTATGGAGAGATCGCGCTCGCGACTCTGTTTGTGATAGGGCTCTACCCCTTGACGCCCTATTTCGTGCCGCTCTTTATGGGGGCCGTGCTGTGCACCGTGGGTTGGCGCGTGCAGTTGGCTGTGGAACGTGACTTGAACCTCCCGCGCTTCGCCGGCGCGATCCTGCATGCGCTGTCTTGGCTTGCCATCATCGTGCTCCCGTCGTGGCTCGTCATAGACACCCTCGCCGCCAAGCTCGCACCCGAGATCGCGCGCTGGAAGAGTGGCGGACCGCTCGTGCACGTCCCGCCGCAACTCGCCCATGCGCGCTTTATCGGCCCATGGCTTGCGGGTCATCTCCATAACCTGAACGCCAAGGTGCTGGTCCATTACATCGGCCACCACTCGGACTTCATCAAGGCGAGCCTAGGCCACGTCTGGGTCTTTCTGTTGCATACGATCATTGCCGCCGCCGTGGTCTTTTCACTTGCCCTACGGGGCGAGAAGATGCATGCCGAACTCATATGGATTGCCGAATCCCTTTGGGGCGTACGCGGGCAGCAGGTCCTCACCGCCGCCGCTCAATCGGCGCGCGCGGTCATGCTCGGTATCATCGGCGTGGGGCTCGTGGAGGGCGTACTGATCGGGCTGAGTTACGGCTTGGCAGGCATGCCCTTATGGTCGATCTGGCTGATCGCCACGGCACTCCTGTCCGCCATTCCGTTTGGGGCGGGGGCGGTGCTTGGATTGGTCTGTGGGTGGCTCATGCTGACAGGTCACGTCTTCGCCGGATTGCTCACGGCCGCTTGGGGGGTCGCGGTCATCACGGGCGCCGACCTGCTCCTGCGGCCGCTCGTCACCGGTAAAGAGAGCTCTGTGCCCTTCATGGCCCTCTTGCTCAGCATCCTCGGCGGGGCCAAGGTCTTTGGGCTCGTGGGGGTCATCGCAGGCCCCCTGCTCATCATGCTGGCGGCATCCCTCTGGCAGGCCTGGTTTCGCCAACCACAACCTCCCCCTGCGGCATGAGGGCCGGCCGCCACACGGGTGCGAGCACGAAGCGCAGATGGCCATGGGCGGTCTTCAGTGCCTCATGGACCGCTGCAGGGTCCGGACCTTCCGCGAAGATGAAACCGAGATAGCTCGCCCCCTCCGGCAGCGGCACAAGCTCCTGCCCCTCGCGCGCATCGATCACGACCTCGATCACCCCTGGCACGTGGTCAGCGGCCCTGAGCCCCTCCACACGCTTCAAGAGGCCGAGCCCCGGAATCGGGATCATGAGCACGCCCGCCGCCCCTGTCCGTGGCGCCACCACGATCGATTCCCCCAAGGCGTGACGCACGACAAGCTCTTCCAGGGATAGCCCCGTACCGAATCGCAACAGGCGCCCGCAGAGCCCCCCTATGGTGCGCGCTGCGATCTCGATCACCCACACCCCCTCGGCATTCAGGCGGCACTCGGCGTGGATCGGACCCTCCCGCAGCCCATAGGCACCCGCCCCGCACTCGACCTCGCGGCGTACCGCCTCGCAGGTCGCGGCATCCAGCTGCGAGGGCGTGATGTAATAGGTCTCCTCGAAAAACGGGCCATTGAGCGGCTCCGGTTTGTCGAAGATCGCCAGCGTCTGGAGGACGCCGTCGGTAAGCAGGCCCTCGAGGGCGATCTCGGCACCCGGCACGAAGCGCTCCACGAGCGCCCGCTTCCATACCGCGCGCTCGTCGCGCCCGAGGATGGCGGCGAGCCGCACAAGCGCTTTGCGCAGGGCCGGCGCGTCATCTACGCGCATGACGCCGCGACTGCCCGCCAGGGCCACCGGCTTCAAGACCAGGGGGTAAGGAAGATCATCGAGCAGCGGCAGCGGGGCATCCAGCGCCAGCACCTGGTGCCAGGGAACGCGCACGCCCGCCGCGCTCAAAACGGCGCGTGCATGATCCTTGCGACGCGCAAACTCCAAGGCCTGGGGCGGATTCCCCGGCAGACCGAGCCTCGGGGCCAGAAGACCCGCGACCTGCGCGCCCCAATCATCGAGGCCCAGAATCGCCTGAAAAGGCCCGCCGCGCCCGATCTCCTCGCGCAACGCCCTCTCGCAGCCATCTAAGTCATCCAGCGCGAGACGCAGGCCCGGAAGCCCGCTACGGACGATATTAGACGTCCCCTCGCTCGCTAAAACGACCTCCGCCCACCTCTCGGCGGCGGCCAGGAACGGCGCCGTCCGGTAGGAACCGAACGGCGCAACGAGCAGCAGTCGTGGCTTCTTTAGTGCGCCCCGCACCCGCCGCCGCCGCCGCAACCCCCGCACGCCCCGCCGCCCCCAGAACGGCTAAACACGTTGCGAAACAGGAAACGCGGCTCGCCGTCTTCGGTGTAATCGATCTCGGCGCCCTCCAGATAACTCAGGGCCACGGCGTCCACGAAGATCTTGAGCCCCCCCTTATGCCAGACGGCATCGCGGGCGCTCTCGGCCTCGGCCATGACCATGCCGTAGGTCATGCCACTGCAACCGCCGCCTGAGACAAAGACCCGAATGCCAATGACACCGTCCGCCGCCGCCTGCGACACGATCTCGCCAAGCTTGGTCTGGGCCGACTCGGTCACATGAATCTCGTCTACGAGCTGCGCCGGAAACATGGGCGCCGCGCTCGCCACCGCCTGTTCTTGCTGCATGAGAATCTCCTTCGGAAAGTCCCAGTATAGCGCCCCCCGCCGCATCCCGTAAGAGCAGCTTCCTAAGCGCGGCGGAGGTCCGTTATACTGCGCCATCCAACTCACAGAGGACGACCTTCGTGCGCATGGTTCAGTGTCGGGTCTTGAAGCGTAGCGCCCCCGGTCTCGAGCGGCCACCCTATCCGGGCGAGCTCGGCCAACGTATCTATGACGAGGTCTCACAGGACGGCTGGCGCCAGTGGCTGGATCAGCTGTCAGTGCTCATGAATGACCATCACCTGAATACCGCCGACCCCGAGTCGCAAAACGACATCGAGGCCATGATGCGGGCCTTCCTCTTCGAAGGGCGCCCGCCGGTCGTCAAGGCCGCCGGCGGCAAGAAGTAAGTCCCCGCGGGGCCCCTCAGCCCTGGACCCGATCGGTCGACCCGCGGCTTTGGGCCGTTCGCGGCGGCCAATTCCCCTCATCCCATCGCTGGGGCCTTGGCCGCACGTGGCGATGCGCTTGCGCACAAGGCCGCACTATCCCTTTAAGTTACGCCGGCCGCGGGACTGCCGGCGGGCAAGATGCGCCGACACCTCCCGTGGCGTATGCAATAGATCTCTCCGTGGGCCGGTGTCTTGACCGTGGAAAAGAGAACCAACGCTGCGCGCCAAGGAGAGCGCAAGCGAGGGCGCGTAGTCCGCGGGAGGCGTAGGTCCGGGCGGGTGGCCGTAGGCCACCTGCAAGGACATCGATACGCCGTCCAGTTATTGTGGGCGAGCCTGTTGTGCGCCAGAAAAGCGCACGGCTCGCCCGCAGGACGGCCGCGGCATCTCGTAGCGGAGCGAAGAGATCATGAGTTGCGCCGAGATCGAGGGCGCGATGGAGACTTGGACGTCCCATCGCGCATACCGAGAGCCGGCGCACGCTTGGGCATTACTCGATTTCGAAATACAATGGAAACACGATCATGGATGGACGGCAGCTTGAGCGCCTGATCCTTGTCGCCGGAAAGGATCGCCCGGATCCGCGACGCCATTCAGGCATGGTTCACGAGACACCGACAGAGGAGCGCGCCCGCCCGTCTAGACCCGTGACACTCTCAGCCTGCTAAAGTGGGCGCGCTCCTTGTCGATCAAAGACGTGCGCCTCCTGTCCCGCCCCGCTAGGTTCCGCCGCCTGCGATGACGCCGTTGGACAGACGGTCATGCGCCTTCGAGTATCACGAACGCGACCGCATAGTCGGCCTCGTCGCTCAAAGTCAGATGCACCGTCTTCGCGCCGAGTTGGTCGGCGCGAACGCGCGCGCCACCGTGCAGTAAAAGTCGCGGACAGCCGAGCGCATCGTGCGCCACACGGATGTCGCGCAGACCAAACACCCCCCGAAATCCTGTACCCAAGGCCTTGGCCGCTGCCTCCTTGGCCGCAAAGCGTTTGGCGAGGAAATGCGCCTGCCGTGCCGATGCGTTGAACTCGTCCTCTTCGACCGTATCGAGAATGCGCTCGGCGTAGCGCCTACCGAAACGGGCGAGCCCTGCCTCCAGCCGCGCCACGCGCACGATATCGGTCCCTATCCCTATGATCACGGTGACCGTACGCAGCCGACGATGAGCCGCTTCATCTCCGCGACCGCGGGCCCAAGACCCGTGAAGATCGCGCGCGCTACGATCGCATGTCCGATATTGAGCTCGCTGACACCGGGAATGGAGGCCACTGCCTCGACGTTGTGGTAATGGAGTCCGTGGCCGGCATGCACGACGAGTCCCAGTTCGCGCGCGAGCACTACGGCCGCCTGCAAGCGCTCGTATTCCTTCCGCTGTAAGGCGCCCTTGCTGTCGGCATAGGTCCCGGTATGAAACTCCACCACCGGGGCCCCCGCACGGACCGCAGCCTCGACCTGACGGGCGTCTGGGTCTATGAAAAGCGAGACCTGCACCCCGGCATCGGCAAGCCTATGGCAGGCCTCCGCGACCCGGCGCTCAGAGCCTGCCACATCGAGACCTCCCTCGGTGGTCAGCTCCTCGCGCCGCTCCGGCACGAGACAGCAGTCCTCGGGACGCACGCGCGTTGCGATGGCAAGCATCTCGTCTGTGACGGCCATTTCGAGATTCATACGCGCGACCAACATATCGTTCAAGACCATCACGTCGCGGTCTTGGATATGGCGCCGGTCCTCGCGCAAGTGCAGGGTGATGACATCCGCCCCCGCCTGCTCGGCGATGAGCGCCCCCTGCACGGGGTCGGGATAGCGCGTCTTGCGCGCAGCGCGCAAGGTGGCCACGTGATCAATATTGACGCCGAGCTTCATGATGGGGCCTGCATGCTGCGAAATAGGCGACGGGTATAGAGCGGCTTTCCGCCGAGCAAGGGCGCGAGTGCGGCGCGCAAAAGCTGCTTGGCTTCGCGCAACTGTTCGGGAACCGTGAACGTTTCCCGGGCGAGTGCGATCAAGGTGGCGCCCTTGACTACGAGCCCCTCCGATAGGTCATCGGCCACGACCGGCCCCTCGTCTAAGATGTAGCGGTAACTTGCGCTGGCACGCACAGCCTCTCCGCTACGCGCGTCGCGCAAAAGCGCGAGCCCGTAGCCAAGCCCCGCCAACAGGCGCTTCTCGAATATTCGTAACACGCCCTCTTGGCAATCGGTATCGGCCAGTGCGCGCAGCACCTCATCGTACGCGACGTAGAGGTCGGCATGGGCCTCGTGGCGATGCAGGAGCCTCAATACAAGTTCATTCACATAAAAGGCGCACCAAACGGCATTGCCCTTCATCTCTATCGCCGCCTCAGGCGCCTCGGCACGCACCAGGGTGCCGAGTTCCCCGCGCCCCGCCCAGGTTAGAAGCAGGGGCTGAAAGGGTCGCAACGGGGCGCCCGCGAAGGCCCGGCCGGCGCGCCGCGCGCCACGCGCCACGATGCCCACGCGCCCGAACGCGTAGGTGAAGGCCTCAAGCAAAAGGCTCGTCTCCCCATAGGGGTAATGGTGCAGAACGAAGCCGCGTTCGCCGTCGGTATGCATACGTCAATTGTCACCCCCGTACCCGAGACTCTGCAAGGCGCGCATATCGTCCGACCAGCCCCCGCGCACCTTCACCCACAGCCCAAGATAGACCTTTTGGCCCAGATGCCGCTCCAGGGTCTTGCGCGCGGCCGTGCCGACCGCCTTAAGTCCCGCGCCCCCCTGCCCGACGAGGATGGCCTTCTGGCCCTCCTTTTCGACATAGATCACGGCCTCGATGCGAACGAGACGCTTTTCCACTTTGTAGGATTCGATATCCACCGTCGTGACATAGGGGATCTCTTTGGCGAACCGCCGGAAGACCTGTTCACGGATGAATTCGGCGGCCAAAAAGCGCTCCCCCCGATCACTCAATTGGTCCTCGGGATACAGGGCCTCCTGCTCCGGGAGCGAACGCGCGATAGCGCCCTCGAGCGCATCGACATTGCTGCCGTCGCGGGCCGACAGCGGGACGATATCGCCAAAGAGCCCACGCGCGCCAAGCTCGGCTATCAGCGGCAGGAGGGCCTCCTTACGCTCCAGACGATCGACCTTGTTCAGGGCCAGGATCAAGGGCCGATCACGCCTTAGTTCCTTGACGAAATCGAGCGCCCGCTCGTCATCATCTTGCAGCCTAGGACAGGCCGTCACCAGCACGAGACAATCGGCTTCCGCGATCGCCGTCGCGGCGGCGCCGTCCATGTGGCGCGCCAAGGCCCCTTTGCCCCCCCACACGAGCCCCGGCGTATCCAGATACAGGAATTGCGCGCCCGGGGTGGTCTTGATGCCGAGGATCCGGTGGCGGGTCGTCTGCGGCTTGGGCGATGTAATGAGCAACTTGTGCCCAAGCAGGCGGTTTATGAGCGTGGACTTGCCGACATTCGGTCGCCCGAAGACCGCGATCGTGCCACTGCGATAAGTGGTCATAGGCCTCCAAGGCGCTTCAAGGCGCGCCGTGCGGCCTCCTGCTCGGCGTGCCGCCGGGTGCCGCCCTCGCCATGCGTCGGCTCCGGCAAGCCCGTTACGAGACACGCTACCTGGAAGCGCTGATCATGATCCTGCCCCGTGATACCCACGAGTTCGTAGCGCGGGCGGTCAAGACCGCGGGCCTGCAGAAACTCCTGCAAGGCGGTCTTCGCGTCCTTCACTTGGGCATGGGCCTCGATCCCCGACAGGCGCGCGGCAAAGAGATCGAGAAGCACGGCGCGGGTGCACTCATAACCCCCGTCCTGATACAAGGCGCCGATGACCGCCTCGAAGGCGTCGGCCAGGATGGAATCGCGGTCGAAGCCGCCGCTTTTCAGCTCCCCACCCCCTAGGCGCAAGAGGCGGCCGAGCCCCATCTCGCGGGCAACCGCCGCCAGGGTCTCGGCGCGCACGAGCCGCACCCGCAGGCGCGTCAATTCCCCTTCGGACAGGTCGGGGAAACCCGCATACAAAGCGTCGGCCATCACCAGATTCACCACCGCATCTCCCAGGAACTCCAGACGTTCGTTGTTTCTTGCGCCATGGCTCCTGTGCGTAAGCGCCTGCGTGAGAAGCCCGGGGTCGCGAAACGTGTAATCCCAGCGGCGCAGGAGTCCGGACTCGTCGCTCAAGACCCCGTCACCGCGCGCCGATCGACGAAGTGAACGTCCGCCGTTATGTTATACATGATCGGTATTTGCACATCGTAGCGAAAGACCATCACGCGTGCGCCCTGCGCCGTGCGCTCGAAATGCAGGTCCTTACCCACCGCGACATGGCTGATATAACCCACCGAAAACATCCGGCGCACGGCTTGGCGCAATTCGCTGCGCCCCATCGCCTGGGCCCCCGGCCGCTTGGCGACGCTCGCAAGCGCCTTTTCGATCTGCCAGTTGTTCATGTAGGGCGGCCAGATCTTGAATGCCAAAAAGACCCAGAACCCGACCATGATGACACACACCAACGCGCTCCATAATGACGCACCGCGCTCCCTTCGCCACGCCATAAACCCTCCCGCCATTTCTTCTTGTTCAGGGAATACTACGCCCGATACGCTTAAAATCCACACCCCCACCATGGGCTGTATTCCAGCTAAACCAAATGAAAAATGCGCGACCCACCAGATTCCTCTGCGGGACGTAGCCCCAGTAGCGACTATCATCGCTCAGGTCGCGATTGTCCCCCAACACAAAATATTCATGCGGGGGCACCACGAAATGCACGGGCTTTTGGGTGATCCCCGGTATGAGGATGATGTGGTGGGTGATCTGCCCCAGCTTTTCCGTATACCGGTAAGCCTCCAGGAACTGTCCGCTCTGCTCGGCGTACAGATAGGGGCGTTTATGGTAATGCGGTATGAGCTTGCCGTTTATGTAAAGCTGCTTATTGATATAGCTGATATGGTCGCCCGGAAGGCCCACGATACGCTTGATATAGTCGACCGACGGGTTCTTCGGGTAGCGGAACACCACCACCTGCCCCCGTTTGGGCTCGCCGACCGGCAGGATCTTGGTGTGCAGCACCGGCAGCCGCAGGCCGTAGGCGAACTTGTCCACGAGAATGAAATCGCCTACGTGCAAGGTCGGGATCATCGACCCCGAGGGGATCCGGAACGGCTCGACCAAGAACGAACGGATCAACAAGACGACGAGGATGACAGGGAAAAAGGACCGGGCGTATTCCGCATACAGTGGCGGTCGCACCGACTTGTCCTTGCGCATAAGCGCGTCCATCCCCCACAAGATACCGCTCAAAAAGAGCAGCCCGACAAGCCACGCGGAGAAATCGTCGAGCGACATATTATTTATCGACCCGCAGAACGGCCAGGAATGCCTCTTGCGGGATTTCCACAGATCCGAGTTGCTTCATACGCTTCTTTCCTTCTTTTTGACGTTCGAGAAGCTTGCGTTTACGGCTCACATCCCCGCCGTAACATTTGGCCGTGACATTCTTACGTAAGGCCTTGACGGTCTCGCGAGCGATGACGTGCGCCCCTATGGCCGCCTGGATGGCCACATCGAACATCTGGCGCGGTATCAGCTCGCGCAGGCGGTGTATGAGCTCGCGCCCCCGGTACTGGCTCTGGGCGCGGTGCGCGATGATGGACAGAGCATCCACGCGGTCACCATTTATAAGCACATCGACGCGCACGAGGTCGGCCGCCCGGAACTCGCGGAAATCATACTCGAACGAGGCGTAGCCGCGACTCAAGGACTTCAAGCGGTCGAAAAAGTCGACGACCACCTCGTTAAGCGGCATCTCGTAGGAGAGCATCGCCTGGCGTCCGAGAAAACGTAGATCGCGCTGTACCCCACGTTTCTCCACACAGAGCTGGATCACGGGGCCCAGATATTCCTGAGGGACCAGGATATTGCACGAGATGATAGGCTCGCGGATCTCGCGCACCGTGCCCGCCTCGGGAAGCCGCGCGGGGTTGTCGACGCGCAGACATTCCCCCTTCGCGGTCTCGACTTCGTAGACCACCGTGGGTGCGGTGGTAATGAGATTCAGATCGTACTCGCGCTCGAGACGCTCCTGGATAATCTCCATATGGAGCAGGCCAAGAAACCCGCAGCGAAATCCGAATCCGAGCGCCTCCGAGGTCTCCGGCTCGAAATGCATAGAGGCATCGTTCAGTTTCAGCTTGTCGAGGGCCTCGCGGAAATGATCATAATCCGACGCCTCGATCGGATAGAGCCCCGCGAAGACCCGTGGCTTGATCTCTTTGAAGCCAGGCAAAGGCGTGGTAGCCGGGCGCCTCGCGTCGGTGACAGTGTCGCCCACCCGGGCGCCCTTCACGTCCTTGACGCCGGCCACGAGATAGCCGACCTCGCCCGCGCGCAGGGCGTCGACTGGCAGGCGTTTCGGGGTGAAAACGCCCACCTGCTCGACGTCGTAGTCGCGCCCAGTGGCCATCATGCGCACCCGCGCGCCCCGCGCCAGCACCCCGTCGACCACACGCACAAGCGCGACCGTACCAAGATAGGTATCGAACCAGGAATCGACGATGAGCGCCTTCAAGGGCCCAGACTCGTCACCGCGAGGCGCGGGCACGAGCGCCACCACGGCTTCCAGGATGTCGCGTATCCCCTCGCCGGTCTTGGCGCTGGCACGGATGGCGCCGGAGGCCGGCACGCCGATGATATCCTCGATCTCGCGCGCAACACGCTCGGGATCAGCCGCCGGGAGATCGATCTTGTTCAGGACCGGGACGATCTCGAGATTGAGCTCGGCGGCCGTATAGCAATTCGCCACGCTCTGCGCCTGCACGCCTTGTGCCGCGTCGACTACCAGGAGCGCGCCCTCGCAGGCGGTGAGCGAACGCGACACCTCGTAGGAGAAATCGACATGGCCCGGTGTATCGATCAGGTTCAGCTTATATTCGAGGCCATTGAGCGCCTTGTAGCGCAAGGTGACGCTCTGGGCCTTGATGGTGATCCCTCGCTCGCGCTCGAGATCCATGGAGTCGAGCACTTGGCTTTCCATCTCGCGCGCACTCAAGCCCCCGCAGAACTCGATGAAACGATCGGCGAGCGTCGACTTGCCGTGGTCGATGTGGGCGATGATCGAGAAATTGCGAATGCGATCTTGCAAGCTTGGCCTTGGGGCGCGGACGATTACCGCGAAAACCGGTCACAGACGTGTGGCCGCATCATACCGGGTTTCGCGAGCCTCACCAACTTATTTGGTCAGGGCCAAGAATAACGAACTTCCGTCCCTGCGGATCAGCAAAGGCACGGGGCGGTGTGCGGGGACGCCACCCAGCACCGACATGAACGTGGACACCGTCCCTACCGATCGCCCGGCAAGGCTCAGAATGACGTCGCCCGGTGCGATACCGGCCTTTTCGCCGGGTCCACGACTCACCCCCTCGACGAACACCCCCTTCGTGACCCCGAGCTCGCGCTTCTGGTGGCCTGTGAGGTCGCGCAGCGCAAGGCCAAGCGAAGCCCCGTTACGGGGCTTATGTGGTGTGCGCACATAGCTTGCGGGCATGGTCTCGGGCAAGGCCCCGACGACCACCGAAAGCGTTTCGGGGTGACCATCGCGCACGATCCTCAGGCGCGCCGGCATCCCTATGGGGGAGAGCCCCACAAGCGGCGGGAGATCCGACGACTGCGTGATCGGATGGCCATCGAAACGCACGATGACATCGCCTGGCTTCAGGGGCGAGTGGGCCGCCGGACCATTGGGCAGAATCTCCGATACGAGCGCCCCGTAGGGCTTGCGCAGACCGAAAGACGCCGCAAGCTTGCGCGTCACATCCTGGATCGTGACCCCAAGCCATCCCCACTGCACGTGCCCTCTTGCCTGCAGCTCGTGACTGATGCGCATGGCGAGATTGATGGGGATCGCGAACGACAAGCCCATGAAGCCGCCCGTGCGGCTGTAGATCTGCGAATTGATGCCTACGACCTCACCTTGGGTATTGAAGAGGGGCCCGCCGGAGTTGCCCGGGTTGATTGGCACGTCGGTCTGGATGAAAGGCACATAGTTGGAGCCCGGCAGGTTGCGTCCGACCGCCGACACGATGCCGGCGGTGGCCGAGTTCTCGAAACCAAACGGCGCCCCTATGGCCAGCACCCAATCGCCCACCGCAAGGCGCGAGGCGCGCCCGATCTTGACGATCGGGAGGTGCGCGGCCCGGATCTTCAGGAGAGCCACGTCGCTCTTCGTATCGAGGCCTACCACGCGCGCCACGTAGTCGTGGTCATTCGCGAGCTTGACGATCACTTGCTTGGCATGGTTGATCACGTGGGCGCAGGTGAGGATATAGCCGTCCGAGGCGATGATAAAGCCCGATCCCAAGGATTTGGTCACGAAATGCCGCGGCATGGTCTGGCTCTGCTGCGGCAGGTTATGAAAGAACTTGTTCAAGGGATTGCCGGGCCCCCCGGGGGCGCCGAACCCGAAGCCCGGTGCAACGGCCGCCCCCTTCACCACTTCGGTGCTGCTGATATTGACCACGGCGGCATGGTTGACGCTCACGATCCGCGCGAAATTCGGTAAAGCGCTTCCCTGATCGGCGCGCGCGGCCCCGAAGGCCGCCATCACCATGAGCCAAACCGATAGCAGCACCCTGCGCGCAATCATCGCCATCCCTTCCATCCCTCGTCCCTTCAGGGCGCCGCCGGCGCCAAGCGCCGCACCGACAGCGCCATCGCCTCGACGGTCAACATCGGCACATCACCAAGCGCCGTCACCATCCTATGATCCACCACTGTGCGAAATACATGCAAAGCCCCCAAACGGATGAGCTGGGCATGGACCAGCGCCGCTCGCGGGCGCCGGCCGATGAACACCGATACGCCCGCCAGCCCGTCCGAGTAGACGAGGTGCTGCACGACCCCCTTTTGACCACTGACACGCCGCATCAGGCGCATGGCGAGCCGAAATCCGGGGGGCCGCTTCCCCACCGTCCAACGCGATTCGGGATCGGGAAACAGTTCTCCTCGCTCTTCTTTATAGGCGTGCACCTGCCCTACGCCAATAGGCCCAACGGCCGAGGCAGGAATGGCCCGATGCAGCCGCAAACGGGTGAACAGGAACTGCTCGATCGCGCGCCCATCATCGTTGATGACTGCGGCCTTCAACAACAAGCCATTGCGGCGGTCGGCCCACAAGCGATACCCATAGCGGTAGTCGTCGCGCGGGGTAATCACGACCAGACGCGCCATCGACCCCGCAACCCGCGCAAGCCCACCCAGATGGAAGGCGTAGAATTGGCGCAAGGGCTTCAGGTGAGTCG
>NZ_JBTRWP010000017.1:0-54177 GCF_054609335.1 Acidiferrobacter sp.
CGTCCTGAACCGCACGGACCGCCTGAAAGCGGATCTCTTCGAGTTTCTCGTGAGAGAGTTTGCGTCCATCAACCTTCATATGACCATTGTAGCACATGGTCTCTAAGTTGTGAACTGATTAGTAAGTCCTTTGTTTCTATGTTGCCGGTATCCTGGTATGGCAGACAGCTACGGCGTATGGGCGAGGGGCGGTACCACTGCGGGCGCAGGTGCCGCGTCTAGAAAATCGATATGGAGATGGGTTGCATGGACCGTAATAAGATCTTGGACGTTATCTCCCTGGCACAAGAACCATGTAGGATGTTTGGATAATCCGCACCTGACATTAAATGCCGGTAGTGTTGCCGTACCGCCGGGGGTCCCTTCTAATCTCCGGTGCGTACCATGACCTATCCAATGCTGGTGCGGGCCGGTGGTCCCTACCCAAATAAAAGGGGTAGCATTAACCATCTTACTGGGTAGGCCCATCTGGTTTATGCGATAACTGATATCATACGGGCGCCATCCACAATGACCTTTGTGATAACGGTCGAACGCCATGGTTGCTTCATAATGGGCCCCAACATGACGTATAGGCAACGGGACCAGCAATAATTGTTGTTCTGCACCGACCAAAGGGTTGGTCCCCTCTTTGCAGGATCTGCGGGTGGTTACGTAAAGGGCCTGTAGTTTGACGATAAGAGAGGGGGCGATGGTGCCGGAAATATGTAGAACCTGCGCAGGATGAGCGCGTAATTTATGGGCATCACGAGGGGTTGCAACCGCATTATGGATATCGTCGCCGATCATCTTCATACCGCCAACCACAAACAAAACAAGAAATACCGGTACAGCGATGATGGTGGCCAAAATAGGCACATGGCCTGACATTGTATGTAGAGGTTTCATCAAGAGCCAGTATAGCCACCAATTTTCGGTCACTGTCAAGAAGTCCCGGCCAGCCGACATCGGCGATCGCCGCCGCCAAATGGCGGTTTCGCTCAAGGAGGTGAGGTCCATCCTGAGCCTGCGGGATGAGCAATAGATTATGCTCGTGTACGTCAACCATTTCCTGTTTGAGCCTGCGCAGGGCCTGGACCAGATCATGGAGTTCGTGGCCGAATGGGTGGGGCAGCGTGCAAAAAGTTATGGCGATGCCTCGCGGCTTGCCGAGGGAATCCGAGAGCTGAAGCTCAAGGATGGCAGTACATTGAGCTCACGTGCCACTTGGTCTCACGACAAAGGAAAGACCTATCCTTTCTGGTTCTGTGCGCAGCTTAGCCACCGAGATAAAAAAGACCGCCTTGCCATGGGAATCCACGCCATGGACCGCAAAGACCGTTTTTGCCAGATTAACTCCGTTGTAATCTTCAGGATCGTCTCCTCTCTAGTTTGAGTGGCACGCCACACTCGTCACCTTGGCACAGCTGATGCCGTTTAGGGAGGGGGCGGCCGTCCCATTATCTGCGGACCGAGGATCTGGTGGGGAGGTTGGGGTAGGCAGCGCCATAGGGCTGGCGCCGGTGGTCGTGGTGGGTTATTTGTGCTTGTGGCCGCGATGATTAAACCATGCCAACGCAAGGCCGCCGCCACCAAAAACTAAAATCACCCATCCCCAAGCAATCCACAACTGTGTCGTTGTAATAGTGCTCATGAGTCTCGATCTCCTAATATCAAGATAGCGGCGAACTCAATAAGGGCAAAGCCAATCGCCGCCGCTCTCATAAACCACCAATCCTTTCGCGCAAGTCCCGCCGTATACCCAAAGAAACCGAACTGAGCGATTGCGACAACCCGTAAGGTGTCCGCCGCATGCTTGGCCTGTTCGTCGTTGAGTTGCATCTCGTATATTTCCCAGCATATCCGCCCTTTCTGTCATGCTCAAGCCTCGCCCATTGCGGGCCGAATGGGCCGTTCGGCCCACAATGCGGCCTATCCCCGCCGTGCCGGTATGGCGGAGAGATCTATGAGGGTGGGACGAAGCGGCTGGCGCGGATCCTGCCGCGCCTCCTTCTCCACCCTCTTGCGCGCCCTGTAGCGCCTCGCCGCCTCAGTGTCGCCGACACGACGCAGGATCTCGCGGGCTGGCCGCGTTGGGGGCGTGGTTTTGGGGTGGCCGGCCCGGTTGCTCATATCGTCGCCCCATGTGCCGTTCCTGTGACCTATTAACGGTGACCGATCCTATTGAATCAGGATATTTCGGTGATGAGTCATCGACAATAGGGGCTTTGGGGGGGTCGGCGGGCCTTACCTATAGATATCGGGGATACCGGCCACGATCGGGCAGTTCGGACCGCAAGATCCTGAACGCGCGCCAGCTCTCGTATGCCCACTGGCATATCCGGGCCGCCCATTGCCGCCCGCATTGGGCAGCCTCCTCACACTGCGCGTCCTCGCCGTGTCCTCCACGGCACACACTCGCCGAAGCCCATGCGCACAAAATGCGATCGGGATCGACAGGCACCCGTTCGTCTCGGCGACTAGGGCTAGGCCTATGAGCCCGCCGAGATCGCCACCCCCTTTCCGGCCTCATTCGGGGTAGGCCATGCCACGAAAGGCCCGCCCTTGGGAACCGACAAAACAGGCCCCTGCCGCGCTTACGCTCGCGCCCTTGGCACCGTGATGATCGGTCTCCCGCCGTATTCATCCCGGATCCGGATGGCCACCGACGGCTGGCTACCCCAAAAAAGGCCGCACCGACCCCTTCCTTTCGGTATATCAGATTATGCTAAAAATCGGTGGCATCGACCCTAAGCCCGGCGTATACTATTCGCCTCAATCGCCGCCTTTTTTGCGATCCCTTTCGAACCCTGCGTTCGATATGCCATCCGACAAGGGACGACGAGCAACCAGGGTATAACTTTCGCGGATTGGCGGACGTAGCCCCATTAGCCGGTCTCAGGCAAGCCACGGCCGCCGCAAGGCGCGCCGAAGGTTCCCTGCGGCCTTGACTTTGAGAGGACCATTGCGTGGAATCTCGATTTCCCCACCCCTACTTCAGTTCGCATCCCCAATGGCGTTGGTTCATCCTGATCACCGTCCTGATCGGGGCGTCGATGTCGGCCCTGGACGTGAGCATCGTGAATGTCGCCCTGCCGACGCTCCAAGGGGATTTCAAGGTCAATATGGCGGTCATCGAGTGGGTGGCGATGGCCTATATGCTCACTCTCACCATCTTCCTTCCTCTCTTTGGGCGTCTTGCCGACATCTTCGGCCGCACCAAGATGTACAATACCGGTTTCGTGGTCTTTACCGTCGGCTCGGCGCTCTGCGGACTGGCCTCCTCCGCCGGCTTTCTGATCGGTGCACGCATCCTGCAGGCGATCGGCGCGGGCCTTCTCCAGGCCAACTCGGTGGCGATCATCACCGCCGCATTCCCAAGCAGTGAGCGTGGACGTGCCATCGGTATTCAGGGCGCGGTGCAGGCGGTCGCCATGTCGATCGGCCCGTTCGTCGGCGGCATTCTGATCTCGGCGGTCAGCTGGCGGGCGATCTTCTACGTCAACGTGCCGATCGGTATCATCGGTACATTCGCGGCCCTCTACTGTCTGCCGGCGGCCGAGCGCTCCGACAAGGCGCGCGAGAAGATCGACTACCTGGGCACCGCCTTCTTCGCCACCGGGCTTGCCTTCCTGGTGCTCGCAGTGAACGAGGGCGAGGCCATCGGTTGGACGGCCCCCATCATCCTGACCTACTTCGCGCTCGCCGCCGTCTTGCTCACCGCCTTCCTGATCACCGAGATGCGCGTCGCGCACCCCATGATCGATCTCACGCTCTTCAAGCGTTATGCATTCTGGGCGGGCAACCTGACCGGACTGCTGTCCTATTACGTCCTGTTCGCGGTGCTCTTCCTGATGCCCTTCTATCTGGAAAAGATCGCCGGCTACAACCCGGTCGTGACGGGGTCCATCCTCACACCCATCCCGCTCGCCATGGCGATCGTGGCCCCATTCGCGGGCCATATCTCGGACAAGTACGGCTCACGCCTCATGACCATGTGGGGTATGGCGGTGTGCGCGCTCGCGACCCTGCTTCTGATCTTCACCGGTCGCTCCCCCAACATGCTGATATTGATCGTCGAACTCGTCATCCTGGGAATCGGCATGGGCCTTTTCACACCGCCCAACAACTCCGCCATCATGGGCTCGGTCCCGCGCGAGCGCTTAGGGGTGGCGGGCGGCATTCTCAATATGATGCGCGCGCTCGGCCTCATCTTTGGGGTCGATATCTCGGGCGTGATCTTCACCTCCGTCGAGCATAGCTACATCATTCAACATGGCTATAAGGTGATGGTCTTCAAGGACCTGCCGGTGGCGCTGCGCAAGGAGGCCTTCCTGCACGGCTTTGCCCCGGTCATGATCACCCTGCTCGTGATCAACGTCATCGCCGGGCTCCTGTCGGCCGCCAAGAAGGATCAGGAGCACAAGGGCCCGATCGAACACGGCGAGCCGATCGATCTCATGTGATACCCCTGGGGCCGGGACGAACCGGTTCCGGCCCCGGGGACTGGTGAGACGCGACGTCCGGACGATCCCGTCGCAGGTCGTGCGATCCACGGCCTTTACGCCGTCCCAGGCGTCCCCAACCCGCTTGTTTTTCCTGTCCCTGAAAGGATCACCGGGACACAGGGTGACCGATCAGCCGGCCGCCTGCATGGGGATGGTGTGGCTGCTGCGCACGATGCGGTTGCCGGCATCGACATAGATGAGGCGGGGCTTCATCGCATGGGCCTCATGCTCCTCGTAGATGCCGAAGGCGCAGATGATGATGAGGTCACCGACAGCGGCCTTGTGGGCTGCCGCGCCGTTTACCGAGATGAGACCGGAGGCCGGCTCTCCGCGTATGGCATAGGTGCTGAAGCGCTCGCCATTACGGACATTGAAGACAT
Organism: Acidiferrobacter sp.; assembly: GCF_054609335.1. NCBI lineage: Bacteria > Pseudomonadati > Pseudomonadota > Gammaproteobacteria > Acidiferrobacterales > Acidiferrobacteraceae > Acidiferrobacter > Acidiferrobacter sp. The sequence goes on from NZ_JBTRWP010000017.1 coordinate 4,868, forward strand.
CGATACGCTCATACTCGCGGATACCGGCGGCATCCAGCAAGGTCGCGTCGATCGCCACCGACCCTTCGTAGTCGATCTCGACTTGGGTGACGCGCACGCGGTGCAATTTGGCATGAAGCATGGTTTTCTGCATGGGGTTATTATCCGGTTTTCGCGCATCCCTGCCAATGCCCGCCATCGCCCCGCCCGATCCTGCGAAATTCCCGATTATCGATGAGCCGGGTACGTCCCAGACGCGCCGCGGCCAACGCCACGAGCTCGGCGTCGCCGGGAGACGGGGGCGCAAGATCGACGGCGCGCCGCACGGCAAGGTAGTCGGGCACGAACCCGAGCGCCACAAGGCGCGCCATCCCGGCCACCTCGGCGTCGGCCGGCGCCATGCCCGCGGCCACCTGCCTGGTGGCCTGCGTCAAGGTCTCATAGAGACCCGGGGCGCGCGCACGTTCCGCGCTGCTGAGATAGGTATTGCGCGTACTGAGGGCTAGGCCGTCGCGCTCGCGTACAGTATCGATACCGGTCACGGCAACCGGGAGCATCAGGTCCGCCACCATGCGTGTCACGATCCGCCATTGCTGGTAGTCCTTCTTACCCATATAGCAGGCCCGCGGGCGCACGATGCCCAGCAATCGCGCGACTACGGTCGTCACCCCCTCGAAATGGCCGGGTCGGTAGCGTCCGCACAGATCCTCGGACAGCCCCGGCACACGCACCTGGGTGTGCTGCTCGCGACCACGCGGATAGATGGCGGCCTCGGCCGGCAGGAAGACGGCATCGACGCCGGCCTGGGCGAGCCGCGCGCAATCGGCCTCCTCGGTACGCGGATAGGCGGCAAAGTCCTCCTGTGGTCCGAACTGCAGCGGGTTCACATAGATGCTGACCACCACGCGCGCATGCTGGCGCGCGGCGCCTACGAGCGCGAGATGACCGTCATGCAGCCCGCCCATGGTCGGCACAAAGCCAATGTCATCCGGACACTGCATCCGATACTCCCACCACTCGCCGAGCGTGCGCGCGACGATCATGGGCCACAGGCCGCGCAGGACAGGGCTCGGCCGCGGCGCACGGACCTATTCCCCATAGCTCTCTTCAGCGGCAGGGAAGAGGCCCTGGCGCACGGCGTCGATATAGGCGGCGAAGGCCGCCGCGATACCGCCTTGCCCCGCCAGAAAATCCCGCACGAAGCGTGGGGGATGCGCGCCCATCCCCAGGGCGTCATGCATGACCAGGATCTGGCCGTCGCATGAAGGGCCGGCCCCGATGCCGATGGTCGGCACCGTCACCGCCGCGCCGATCTCGGCGGCCAACGCCGCGGGTACCGCCTCCAGCACGAGAAGCGACACCCCCGCATCGGCCAGCTCCTTGGCCTCGGCGAGCAGCCGTGCACCGTGGGCACCCCGGCCCTGCACACGATAGCCGCCCAGGCTGTGGACGAATTGCGGGGTCAGTCCGATATGACCGCAGACCGGTACCCCACGCGCCGCGAGATAGGCGGCGTTCGCCGCGAATGGACCGGCACCCTCGCCTTTCACCATGTGCGCGCCGGCACGCATGAGCACCGCGGCATCGGCCAGCGCGCGATCGGCGCTTCCCTGAAAGCTCAAGAACGGCAGATCGGCCATGAGCAGGGCGCGGCTCACGGCGCGCGCCACGCAGCGGGTGTGGTAGGCCACGTCCTCCAGCATCACGGGGACCGTGCTCTTGCGTCCCTGAATCACATTCCCAAGCGAATCCCCGACCAGGATGATGTCCATGCCGGCCTCATCCATGGCGCGCGCGAAGCTCGCATCATAGGCGGTCATGGCGGCAATCTTACGGCCCTCCCTTTTCAGGGCGACGAGCCGTGGTATGGTCATCGCCTTGGGTGCGGGCATGGTCATGATCCGGTCCTCGACGCCAAAGGATTGAAGAAGTGCCGCCCGCTATGGATGCTGCGAATCGATTCGATGAGCGAGGCCAGATCCTCGTCGCTCTCGACAAAATTGGCCTCGGCGGCGTTGACCATGAGCAGCGGCGAGTCCTGATAGCGATGAAAGAACTCCGTGTACCCCTCGGCGAGCGCCGCCAGATAGTCACGGTCCACATGCTCATAGCCGCGACCCCGACGACGGATCCGGTCGATCAACACATCCACAGGGGCCTGCAGGAATACCACGAGATCGGGCGTCTGGACAGGTTCGGGCATGGTCGAGGTGATCTGCTCATAGAGCCGCCATTCGTCATCGTCGAGCGTGATGCGGGCAAATACCCGGTCCTTGGCCCATAGAAAATCCGCCACGACCCCGGCGCGCAGAAAATCCCCCTGGGCGAGGTCTTCCAGCAGGCGGCGGCGCTGGAACAGGAAAAAGAGCTGCGTGGCCAGCGCATAGGCCCGGCGATTCTCATAAAAGCGGGTGAGAAACGGGTTTTCCTCCGGCTCCTCGAACAGACCTTCGAGACCGAGTCTTAACGACAGGCGCCGGGCGAGACTCGTCTTGCCGACCCCGATTGGCCCCTCAATGACCAGAAACGATCCCGCAGACAATGATATTGGCAGCGCTGCCTGTCCCTTCACCGAAGTCCCCTCACCACTGTCTATCCAGTCGCTCCACCCGCTGATCGCATACCGCCTGGCCGAGGTCCGCCAGCGCCCCAAGCCCCGGGATCCGGAAATCCGGCATGATCTCCCTCCAAGGATACAGCACAAAGGCGCGCTCCTGCAGGCGCGGGTGGGGCAGACGCAAGGCCGGGTCCTCCCGGATCACGCCCTCATAGTATAAGAGGTCGATGTCGATGGCGCGCGGCTCGTTGCGCACGCCGGTGCGCACCCGCCCGAGCCGTCTCTCAATGGCAAAAAGCGCATCCGCCAACCCCTCCGGGGTCAGCGCCGTCTGCAGCCGGCACACGGCATTCAGGTAATCCGGCTGTCGCTGCCCACCGATGGGGGCCGTCCGATAGAGGGAGGAGGCCGCCACCAGGGTGGTCTGCGGAAGGCCGGACAGGGCCTGACGCGCGCGGCCCAGGATGGCGGCGGTCTCCCCGAGATTGCCGCCCAGCCCCACGATGGCGTCAACCGCCGGCGGCACGCCGTCTACGCCGCTTGCGCGGACGCTTCTCGCCCTGCGCGCTCAAGGCCCCCACCATGGCCTCGCGCTCGTCGGCGGCGGCCTCCTGGAAGCGTGTCCACCAGTCGAACAACGCCTCCGGCGCCTCGCCGGAGGCGACACGCAGCCCGAGAAAATCATAGGCCGCCCGGAATCTCTTGCTCTCCAGAAAGCGGAAGGCATGGCGCCCGGCGCGCCGCTCGAAGCGCGATTGCAAACCCCATATCTCGCGCATCGGCACGCTGAAGCGCTTGGGGATCGTAACGACCCGCAACTGTTCGCGCAGCACATGCTCGGCGGCCCGTGCCCACGCCTCGACCGGAACCGCACCCTCGGCAATGCTGTGCATGGCCTCTTCGCGCACACCCTCCCAAAGCAGCGCGGCAAACAGGAAGGCCGGGGTCACGGGTTTGCCCTCGGACAGGCGCTGATCGCTATTGGCGAGCGCTCGCCCGAGCAATGAGTCGCGATCGGCATGCGGACCCAAGATCGCCGCCACCCCCGGGAACAACACCTCGAACAGCCGGTACTCGCACAGCGTCTCGTAAGTCGCGGCGGCATTGCCGGTGTGAAAGAGCTTCAGCACTTCCTCGAAGAGCCGCGCCGGCGCGACACCCTGCAAAAGCGGCCCCAGAACCGGCAGCAACCGGCGCCCGTCCTCGGTTAACTGGAGACGCAATTTGGCGGCGAAGCGCACGGCGCGCAACATGCGCACCGGATCCTCCCGAAACCGCGCCTCCGGGTCGCCTATGACCCGCAGCCTGGCGTGCGTGAGGTCATGAAGACCGTTGACGTAATCGGTGATGAGGCCCTCGTCGGGATCGTAATAGAGGGCGTTGACCGTGAAGTCGCGGCGGAAGGCGTCCTCCTCCAAGGTGCCGAAGACATTGCCATTGTCGTCCTCCGAGTCTGCGGAAGGCGCGGCGCGATAAGTGGCGACCTCGATGATCTCGCGTCCGAAATGGACATGCGCCAACCGAAAGCGTCGGCCGATCAGGCGCGCGTTGCGGAACACCTGACGAATCTCCTCGGGCCGCGCCTGGGTCACGACGTCAAAATCCTTGGGCTCCTCGCCCAGGATGAGGTCGCGCACGCAACCCCCGACCAGATAAGCGGTATAGCCCGCGTCCTTCAGCCGCTCTATGACCTGACGGGCCTGCGCACTGATCCTCCCCGGTATCAAGCCGTAGGATGTGGCATCCACGATCCCCGGCGCCTTACTGATGTCTGTCAAAGGAAAAAGAACCCTCCCGATCTCAAGTTTGTTTCAATTTGCAGAGAGCCTTGTATAATAGCACCGCTTCGCCGCGGCCAAGAATCGGCGCGCACTGCTCCCTTCGTCTAGTGGCCTAGGACGCTGGCCTCTCACGCCGGTAACAGGGGTTCGAATCCCCTAGGGAGCGCCACTCCCCCCGCTTGATATTCGCTCGATGTGACCGCACATCACCCCGCAACGGAATCAAAGGGGGGTTCATGGCCACGTCGCCTTACATCACCGATGTCACTGAGAGCAGCTTCGATCATGCCGTCCTCGCCCGCTCGCGCGAGGCGCCTGTACTGGTCGACTTCTGGGCGGCATGGTGCGGGCCCTGCCGATCCCTCATGCCGATCCTCGCCAAACTGGCTGAAGAGTACCAGGGCCGGTTTTTTCTTGCCAAGGTTAATAGCGATGAACAGCAAGGCCTGGCGGCCCGCTATGGTGTGCGCAGCCTGCCGACCGTGAAACTCTTCAAGCAGGGCGCAGAGGTCGCCCAATTCGTGGGGGCACAGCCGGAACGGATGATTCGCGAGTTGCTCGATGCCCATATCGACAGGCCTTCGGATGCCCTGTTAAGGGCGGCCCTCGACCAGGAAGCGGCGGGCGACCGCGCGGGCGCCCTTGCTCGGCTCCAGGCCGCGCACGAGACGGATCCGGGAAACGACCGGCTGACCGCCCATCTCGGGCGGCTGCTATGCGAGCACGGCCGGGTCGCCGAAGGCGAAGCGGTGCTAAAAGGCCTGTCCGCGCGCGCCCTGGGAGACGCCGAGATCAGCGCGGTGATGGCGCGGCTCGAGTTCGTGCGCATGGCCGCCGACGCCCCGCCCCTGGCCGATCTCGAGCGGACCGTCAGCGCGCACCCTGAGGACTTGCGGGCGCGGCTGGCCCTCGGGGCGCGTTACCTCCTCGCCGGTCGCCACGAGGAGGCCCTGGAACAATGGCTTACGATCGTGCGAACCGATCGGCGCTTTGGCGACGATGCCGGCCGCCGGGCGCTGCTCGCAGCCTTCACGCTGCTCGGCGGCAAGGGCGATCTCGTGCGCCGCTACCGCGGCCTGCTCGCCGCCACCATTACCTAACCCGCACCTACGGCGCGGCTGGCGGCGGACCCGCTGGCCTCGTGCCCGTCCTTGTAATAACCGACATACCACTCTACGAACCGGTCGATACCGGTCTCCACGGAGGTCGCGGGCTTGAAACCGAGATCGGCGGCCAGATCATCGACATTGGCTACCGTCGAGGGGACATCCCCCGGCTGCATGGGCAACATCTCAATCCGGGCCTTGCGGCCGAGCCGCTCCTCGAGTACCTGGATATAATGCATGAGCTCGACCGGTTGGTTGTTCCCGATATTATAGAGACGAAACGGGGCATCGCTGGTGGCCGGATCCGGCGCCGCCGGCGACCAGCCATCGGCCGGTCGCGCCGGGCGGTCGATCACGCGCACCACCCCTTCCACGATGTCGTCGATGTAGGTGAAGTCGCGCACCATGCGCCCATGGTTGAAGACCTTGATGGGGGTGCCTTCCAAGATCCCCTTGGTGAACAAAAACAAGGCCATGTCCGGACGTCCCCACGGCCCATAGACCGTGAAGAACCGCAGACCCGTGCACGGCAGGCGAAACAGGTGGGCATAGCTGTGCGCCATGAGCTCGTTGGCACGCTTGCTGGCCGCGTACAAGGACACCGGGTGAGCGACGCCATCGTGTTCGGAAAACGGCTGCCGGCTGTTTGACCCATACACGGAACTCGAGGAGGCGTACACGAAGTGCCCGACCCCGCCATGGCGGGCGCCCTCGAGGAGATTCACGAACCCCACGATGTTGGCGTCGACATAGGCATGCGGATCCTTCAGGGAATGGCGCACGCCGGCCTGCGCCGCGAGATTCATGACGGCATCGTAATGGTCGGCCGCAAACAGTTCAGCCACGGCCTTGCGGTCGGCGATATCCAGATGGCGAAAGCGAAACCCCGGCTGGGCCTCAAGACGCGCAAGCCGCGCCTTCTTGAGCTCCACCGAGTAGTAATCGTTCAGGTTGTCAACGCCGGTCACGGTATCCCCGCGCGCGAGCAACCTGTGGGCGAGCGTCGAGCCGATGAACCCGGCGGCCCCGGTAATCAAGATATGCATATCACCGTCCTTGCGTCCTACCGCACCATTATAGCCGCCAGAGCGAAAGCCCGCATGCCGAAAGTGCCGCGGCATCGAATCGCGCCTTCACGTCGACGAACACCCCCCCGGGCCTGACCTTGGTGGCCAGGGTTTCCACATCCTGGGTCAAGAAATCCGTGTGCGCCACGGCCACCACCATGGCGTCTGCGACCGGCAACTCCTCCCATGACAACAGCGTAATGCCATACTCCTCGCGCGCCGCATCCTGCGCCGGCACCGGATCATGCACAAACACCTCGGCGCCATAGGAGCGCAACTCGCCAATGAGGTCCATGACCCGCGAGTTGCGCAGATCCGGACAGTTCTCCTTGAACGTGAGCCCCAACACATTGACGCGCGCCCCTTTCACCGTGCCCCCCGAACGGATCATCTGCTTGACCGTCTGCTCGGCGACATACTGGCCCATGCCGTCATTGATGCGCCGGCCGGCCAGGATCACCTGCGGATGGTACCCGAGTTTATCGGCCTTGTAGGTCAGGTAATAGGGATCGACGCCGATACAGTGGCCGCCCACGAGACCAGGACGAAACGGCAGAAAATTCCATTTGGTGCCGGCCGCGGCCAACACCTCGCCGGTATCGAGATCCAGCTTGTGAAACAGGATCGACAACTCATTCATGAGCGCGATATTGAGATCGCGCTGCGTATTCTCGATCACCTTCGCGGCCTCCGCGACCTTGATCGACGAAGCCCTATAGATACCGGCCTCGATGATCGATCCATAGAGGGCCGCGACCTTCTCAAGGGTCTCGGCATCGTCGCCGGCCACGATTTTCGTGATGCGCGTCAGGGTATGCTCCTTGTCGCCCGGATTGATGCGCTCCGGCGAGTATCCGACATGGAAGTCCCGCCCGCAGACGAGTCCCGAGCGCTGCTCGAGAATGGGCACACAGATCTCCTCGGTGGCCCCAGGATACACCGTGGACTCATATACGACCACGGCGCCGCGCTTCAAATGTTCGCCGACCGTGCGACTGGAGCGGACGAGCGGTCCAAAGTCCGGCTGATGCGCGGCATCTATGGGCGTCGGTACCGCCACGATGACGTAATCGGCCTCGGCGAGCGCCGCAGGATCCGTTGTCACCGCAAGCCGACGGGCCGCGCGCAATTCATCGCTCGTGACCTCCCCCGTCGGGTCGCAAAAATGCCGATAACTGTCGACCTTCCCTTCATCGAGATCGAAGCCTATGGTAGGCCACTTCCTGCCGAAGGCCACGGCCAAGGGCAGACCCACGTAACCCAGCCCCACCACTGCTACTGTATTCATCATACGTCCTTGTTCATCCATGAACCTTCCAGGCCTACCGTTCCAATGGCCAACCGCTTCAGGCCGCCACGCTACTGGTCTTGGATGCCGGCAACAATAAGCCTAAAGCAGGATACCGCGCACGGCGACCGGCCCCCACCATGAGGGCGTCTTCCAAAAGCCGGGCCGCTGAGCCATGGACGGTGCACGCATGAAAGTCTTGATCACTGGTGGTGCCGGCTTCATCGGCTCCCATCTCGCCGACCGTCTTGTGATCGACGGACACACAGTGACGCTTCTCGACAACCTCTCGACCGGGAAACGCGAGAACCTGCAAGGGCCGGCCAGGGGCGCGCGACTCGTAATCGCCGACGTACGCGACCGTGAGGCGCTCATGCGCGCGGCCCGCGGCATGGACGCCCTCGTGCACCTCGCGGCGGTGGCGTCGGTCCAGGCGAGCATGCACGATCCGCTCGCCACCCATGCCACCAATTTCGGCGGGACCCTGAATGCCCTGCTGGCGGCCACCGCTTGCCAGGTGCCGCGCGTACTATACGCAAGCTCGGCCGCGGTCTACGGCGATGACGCGCCCACTCCGGTCCCCGAGAGCGCGCCATTGGCGCCGCTTTCTCCCTACGCCGCCGACAAGCTTGCCAGCGAACATTATCTCGCGTACTTCGCGCGCACACGGGGGATCAATGCCACGAGCTTTCGCTTCTTCAACATCTATGGCCCTCGCCAGGATGCCAGCTCCCCCTACTCGGGCGTCATCAGCCTATATGCCCAATGCCTGGCTACGGGCGCGCCCTGCGTCGTCTATGGCGACGGCCGACAGAGTCGTGACTTCGTCTACATCGACGACCTAATCGAGGTCCTGGCACGCGCATTGGCCCGTAACGACCTGTCATGTACGGTCATGAACGTCGGCACCGGCGTCGAACAAGACCTGCTCGCCCTCATAAACGCCTTCGAGACGCTCGCCGGCAGGCCGATCGTATGCGACTTCCGGCCCCCGCGCGCCGGAGACATTCGCCGCTCCCTTGCCGACGTCACCGAGCTGCGGGCAGCCTTCGGTTATGTCCCTCAAACCCTTTTGTCTGCAGGTCTTAGGCATCTTTTGCGCGATCTCGCACCGCTGGCGCGCTGCGCCACATGAGCCACCCCTCGCCGCATTACCGGCCGCTGCCAGCGCCCCTCATTCGGTGTCAAAGCCGGAGGGTGCGCCGCTTGCTTTTCGCAAGCCTCCGCCCCTCCGACTTTCGTCTGATGCCTATGGCCTTCCGTTTTCCGAATAATGGCGCTTCCGCTCGTCCTCCTCCCTGAGCGGCGCCTTAAACCTTTTAAGGCCTTTGCTACCTCCGACTTTCCCCCCCTAGTTCGGAGGTTTTTTTTCGCCTATCGCCAGCCGAGAGCGCTCACGTCACCGGGCCTTGCAATCGGTGCCGCGGGCCTACCGGCACATACCTAACCAGTCGTAGACCTATTTATTTCCATAATATTTGTTCCGATATTTCGATTCTGAGTGTTTCCACACCATTAATTTGTGGTTTTTAGTCTCATAAATCACACAATATCGGGCCTTTGTCCGATGACGGACTAAAGTGCATCTCCTAGACTGCCCCCAATGTCATGCACATCCAGTCGTGGGTGCGTTCTTGAGCATTTCTTCATACGAAAAGGAGACAGGATTCATGCCGAATGAGCGCAAAAGCAAGCGCGGTTTCGCGGCGATGGACGCCAACAAGCAGCGCGAGATCGCCAGCAAAGGCGGAAAGGCTGCGCACGAAAAGGGCACGGCCCACGAATTTACGCCCGAGGAGGCCCGCGAGGCGGGGCGCAAGGGTGGCGAGGCCGTGAGCCAGAATCGCGAACACATGGCGGCCATAGGGCGCAAGGGCGGAGAGAGTTCCCATGGAGGGTGGGAGAGCCGACCCCGGCAAGGCGGCGAAGCCTATTCCGATGGACACAAGGGCGAGCCGCAGGTCAAGCGCGGTGAAGGCGAGGAAGCGGAGAAGGCGACAACGCCCCACAGTGGGCCGAAAAGCGGAAAGTCCTCGTAAGGCCCGCGCGCGGCCGCTCCGGCCGCGCGGATTTTTGCCTCTTTGCTTGCGACCCCGCCCGAATCGACGCCCTTACGCCTTTCGCCCCGCCATCCGAAAAGGCACAACTGCCCAAGCCTTCGCTTGGGGAGCAGTGTTTTGTGATCAGCCATGTGGCCCGCCTTTCAGGCGTCGTTCGATCATCATGGCAAGCCGCCATTTAAGCGCACGTAACACTTTGGGGCTCTTGGTCCAGCTGTGCGTGGAGCGAATCGCATGGTCTATGACGCGCAATACCGCCGGTCGCCCATACAGGCGCGAGGCCATGTGCAGATATTCGTAGTCCTGGTACCCGGCTCGTATCATCATGAGGCGTATGCTCTGTATGGGAATATCGCGCTTGCCGCCGATCACCGATGGCAGACCAGGGTAGAAAAGCGTGCCGTCACCGTTTCCCCCGAAATGGTACTGGTCCTTCCAGGGATTCTTACGGCCCATGCTGAAACCGATATCCGTGTCGTAATACAATTCTCCCTGCATTTTATACTTCCAGGTAAGCCACGGCATGATGCGATTGTAGATGGCAGGCTGGTCTATCATGTAGCTCGGCCATCCGAGACTGCTGCGCCTGCCAACCACCCAGCAGCCATGGCTCATGCACGACTGGTACCACCAGAGTTTCAAGTGATAGCGCTTGGCTACGCGCCCAAGCAGGGGCCGCTTGTTGACATCGTTGAGTCCGTCCACGTCGTTTATGACAGGACACAGGATGCCGAAATCCTTGAGATCGAGCCTGTGTACATGAATGGTCGTCACCATTGGCAGTATGGCGTGCGTGGCACGACGGATGATCGCTGCGCGCCGATCGGCAAGCGCGAACTGCGCTGGCGTATGCGGCTCGTCGACTCCCAGCGCGTACAGGCCGACATGCCAGTGCTCGTGCCGGAAATGGCGCGCCCATGCCCGGAAATAGGCGACCTGCTCGCGCGGCGGCATCTTGTGATAGAACACATGGGTCAACCAGCGGACGTCGGTCATGCGCCATCGGGCACCATGGGCGGCCTTGCACCCGGTCATGAACGGCCGCACCTCCTTGTCGTATTCATGCCAGTTCAAGGTGAGTCGGCCGTGCGCCCAGTGCATGGGCGCCGGTATGCCGGAGCCCCCGCTCAGGGCGATGCGATCCTTGAGTGCCGCAATGTTGAAAAGCTGGGTCAGATGCATGAGCTGGGTGTTCGACAGCCGCCCATAATGGCCGCGGAACACGAGCGACAGTGGCGCGCCGTCGAAACCGAAACTCGACGGCAGAGAGGATGTCGCGGGGATAGCAAACGGCAGGACCCGCAAACGCACGCGTAACACCCGCACCTGAACGTGCCCATGGGTGCGGATCATGACCGCAACCGTACCCCGGTAGCGACCGGCGCTCACGGTCCGCGGCACATAGATCTCGATCCAGAAAGACTGCGTGAACCGCGCCGGTACCGCCCATGGCAGGGCGTTGCGCCGTTCATGGTAATAGTTATCGACCGTCGGGATCAGGGCGTCGGGCCATAGACCCACGGGGGCCACGACATTGGTAGGATGCACGGTCCTTATGAAGGCCTCCCGATAGACCGTCATCTGCCAGCGGCCGATCGCGGAGGCATGATCCTCGAGCGCGGTCGGCACGATACGCAGCACCCGCAGCGGATGGTCGGCCCTGACCGAGATCTGCAAGGCGGCGTATTCGCCATGGGCCGCGAACAGGTGAATCACCGATCGCACCCGCGCCGGGGCATCGGGACGGATCTTGTGCGTGCTGTGCGAGAGCCACACGGACACCTGAGCGTGGGCGGCGACTGCCCACAAGAGGCATACGGCGAGCGCCGCGACCCTTAGGAGGCCCGCACCGACATGCGCGCGCGCCGGGTCCTGGCCGCCAGCAATCGTGCGTGCCACACGACTATGCGCGCGCCGCCGCGGTCGATACGCGCATTCGCTATCGGCATTCTCTGGACCGTGGATCCCGTCCTGCCGGCAAGGCCATGCACACTGTAATCGATCTTCCATAACTGCCCTCTTCGTGCTGGCCCGTCGCCGTCTGCGATCAGGCTGTCTTATACGACGTTTTTTTGATTCGTATTCCGAGTTCCGCGGCATACGAACGGCTCGCGTCCGAGATCGTGTAGTGCGTCCGGACCAGTTCGCGCGCGGCCTCCCCGAGCGCCCGGCGCCGGCTGCCATCGCTGGCCAGAGCGGCGAGCGCGTCGGCCATGGCCACGGCATCCCCCGGCGGCACCAGTATCCCGGTACACCCGTCCTCTATGATCTCGGGGATCGCGGTAATCCGTGTCGCGACGACCGGCAAGGCGGTGGCCATGGCCTCCAGAACCGCTATCGGCAGGCCTTCATGGCGTGAACTCAAGACGTAGATATCAAGCTCGCGCAAGAACGCCGGGACGTTATCGCAGGACCCATGGAAACTTACGAGGCCGCGCAGACCCAGCGCCTGGGCCCGCTCCTTCAGATCCGCAGCCAGCGGTCCGTCGCCTGCGATCTCGGCAAAAAAACGCACGTTCCGGGCCTTTAAGAGGGCCAGTGCCGCCAGCAAGGTCGGGTAATCCTTTTCCGCAACCAGGCGGCCCACTGCGCCGATACGCACCACGGGACAAAACGCCGCGCGCGGCGCGCCCGGCTTGTAACGATCGATGTCCACGCCATTATAGATGGTGAGCAGAAGCTCCGGGGGGACACCGAGGGTCGTGAAAAACTCGGCGAGGTTGCGCGATACGCAGGTAAAGCGCGTCACCAGCCGACTCACGACCGGGAGCAGACGTTGCATCCATCGCGTGCGCGCGATCGTATAGGCGGAATGCTCGGTATAGACGATGTTGAAGCAACCCGCGAGATAGGCAGGCACAAGCACGTTGACCAACGACCCGAGATGATGCGCGTGGATGGCCCGCGGCCTTGTCCGATAGAAATACCGCGCTGTGCGTAGCCAGCGCCCGAAGAGCCGATGACCGCCGATATCGAGCAGATCGTAGGGTATGCCGGCCTCCTCAAAGACCTTGGTCAAGGCCCCCGAGCGCTCGTAGAGGCAGCAAATGCGCGTCTTGATACCACCAGCCTGCCACTCCTTGCAAAGATTGAAGGCCAGCATCTCCGAACCCCCCACCAGGGGCGCGTAAATCACCTCCACCACGACATCCTGCCGCTTCATAGACCCCTCACCCGATATCCTCCCCTGCCCGAAGGCCGGAGATCCCGGCACCGCGCGGTGCCAGTGCCTGCTTCATCGTGCGTCGCTCCCCGGTGTCCCTTGGAGGCTGACGCGCACTCCGCGGGTTTTAAGATGCCGCGAGTCCCGCGACGCTTTTCCCGTGTTGCCGCAACCACTCCGCGCCAGAGGCCATGGCCATCCCCGCCTCGCGAATATGGATGGCAGCGCCGATGTCCCAACCGCGTTCCGCGGTGCCGTCCAGGCGCGTCCCGATGCGCGCCGCCAGGGCGCGCGGCGGCGGAATGCATCGGCCGCACGAACATCGTGTGCAGCCCGCATAGAACCGCTCTACCGGGACCTATGTCCACCCCCACCCATGGGTTTTGGGCCCCCACTGACGACCGATCTCCGATGCGCCGGCATCGCGCATGGCCCACGCCGGGCCGTGGTTCTCGGCCATCCGCGATCTCTCCCCGGAGCCGTGCACGCCCCTTCTGGCAGCCCCCGGCCGTGGCCGGCCCCGCTATTGTGCCGGGATCGATGACATCGCGATGCCCAGGAATCGCCGTCATACACCGATCCTTTGGCGCGCAAGAGCCGCGCGGTCCGCGGTGGAGGAAGCGGAATGCGGCTCCCACAGAAGATCCTCGCAAAGCCCCATGAAATCCCGCGCGCGCATCTCCCAGGATTGCGCCGCCGCATACGCCCGGCGCCGGGCCTTGTCTGCTGGATCGAACGGGTAGCGGGAAACAACCGCCTCGAGGGTCGCCAGATATGGCTCGTGGCCGCGCGCGCGGTGCACATGGTGCTCATGCGCCGCGAGCTCCGGGATCGGGACCGACACGACCTCCTGGCCCAAGGCCAGATATTCGAGAAGCTTCAAGGGATTCACGTAGGCCACATGCTCGTCGTCACGGTAGGCCACGAGGCCCACGTCGAACACCTGTATGACCGACGGCAGGTCGGCATAGGACACGGGCCCGACGGCATGGACATTAGGCAGGCGCTTTAGTGGTGCGATATCCTGCTCCTCCTTGCCGACCAGCACCAAGGAGGCCTTGGAAAAACGCCGCGCGATCTTTTCCAGGAGCTCGATATCGACACGCGCCCCGATGATGCCCTGGAACCCTATGATTGGACGCGGCAGGGCCGACAGCGCCGCCGGCGGGGGGCCCGGGTTTTGGAAATGCGCGACATCCACCCCTTGCGGCAAGTAGATCGGCCGCCGGCCTTGCCAGGTCTTGCTGTCTACGAGCGCCTGCGCCGTGACCACGGTGGCATCCGCGCGCGCCAGCATCAGCCGTTCACAGACCTCGATCAGTCGCGCATCCGAATCGTGCATGCGTGCGTAGTCGTCCATGCAGAAATAGATGGTGGCATCGGGCCGAAGGCTGTTGGCAAGCGCCACCACCGCCGGGTTGGTGGCCACCAATACTATCTTGTGTCCGGGGAAGCGCGCCAACAGCGGTCGCAACTGGCGCGCGATGAGCCATCCGTTGACCGATCGCACCGACGGCAGTCGGTGATAGGGAATGGCGCGCGGATGAACGACCAGCGGGCCGTCGTGCTCGCGACGTGACGTCGGTCGCAGTGACGCCCAGCCCTTATGGACGGCACGCACGACATCGTGACGTGACAGCCGGGGACTGCGTTGCGCGATGCTATTGATCCAGATCACCGGATGGTTACGCACCACGACCCCGATGATATGGGAGAGGCTGGAAGGGTGGCGCCCCCAATCGGGGCCTGCGGCCACGAGCAGATAACGGCGCGACGGGCTCACTTGACCTTCTCCCAGCGCACCGATAATCGTCCTGCAAGATAATAGTACGACCCGGCGACCGCGGCCCAATTCAAGAGGCAGAAGGCATACGGAATATTGAGCCATGGGTGCTTCGAGCGCTGCACGAACACGGCGGTCAGGGCGAGCCCATAGAACAGGGTCTGGGTCGCCAGTACGACGGGGCGCAGAGGCCATGGCAGGCCAAAGGTGCCGACCAGCATGAACACGAGCGCGTAAGGAACCAGCAGGCGAAATACCTTGTGCGACCAGAACTGCCAGGCGATCGGGCTTTGCGGCAATAAGAGCCGCCAATAGCGGGCGATGATCTGGTAGTTGCCAGCAAGCGTGCGGCGCTTGCGTATGAACTCGTGACGGCTGCCCTGGGTCGCCCGCTCGAAGGCAAACGCGCGTCGCTCGTAGCCGACCCGGTAACCCTGCCTTATGACCTCGAGCGGGATGGCAAGATCATCCAGTATAGTGTCGGCCGGCATCGGCTGAAACAACGCACGGCGAATGGCATAAGCGGGTCCTGTCACCCCGACCACCGATCCCACGACCGCCTCCAGGGCGCGGATCGCCTTTTCATAGCGCCAATAGGCGCCGAGGCTGCGGCTAAATCCGGTATGCAAGGCCACGAGCCCGAGTTCGCCGGAGACCGCCCCCATGGCCGGATCGGCAAAACGCGCCACCAGCCGCGGCACCGTGTCCTCGTCGAACATCTCGCCTGCGTCGGTCATGATGACGATCGGCTCACAGACGAGACTCATGGCATAGTTGACAGTCGCCATCTTGCCCGACCGTGCGCTCCTGCCAATTACGGTAAGCCTGGGGTCCGACACCGAACGGGCGGCAGCCACTGTGGCGTCCGACGAACCATCGGACACCACCAGCACGCGCAGTCGTTCGCGTGGATAATGCGAGGCCAGAACGGTACGCAACTTGTCAGCGATCGCCGATTGCTCGTTGTAGGCCGGGATCACGACCGCGACCTCGGGAAGCGCCGAACCCCAATGATAGACGGGACCCGGTCGACGCAGCCGCGCCAACACCCATAAAAGAGCCGGGTAGCCCACATAGGTATATGCGGTGAACGCAAACGCCGCCCAGAACATCGCGCTCATATGGCCTCCAGGACGCGACTGTAGAGGCTCTCGAAACGCTCGACACGCCGCTCCGGGGAGAAGCGGGGGTAGAGCGCCTCAGCGGCCTTGCGGCCCATGCGTACGGCCTTATCGGGATCCCCCATGACCGATGCCATGGCGCGCGCCAGCGCGATGGGGTCGCCGGGACGCACAAGCAGGCCCGACACACCGTGGATTAGCATCTCGGGCACCGCGCCCACCGCGGTCGAGACGATCGGCAATCGCCATTGCATCGCCTCCAGGATGACATTGGGCATGCCTTCACGATAAGACGGCAACACGAGCATATCGATATTGGCATAGATATCGTCGGTGCGCGCCACATGCCCCAAAAAGCGCACGCAACCCCCCACACCCTCGTTTTGCGCCTTCTCCTGCAACACGTCCCGGTCCGGCCCGTCACCGGCCACTATGAGGGTGAAGCGGGCCCCCTGGCGCGCCAACCGACCCGCCGCCTCCAGCAGCAGCCGCTGGCCCTTCTCGCGGCTCAGACGGCCGATACATCCGATCACCCAGCCCCTTGTCTGCCAGGCCTGACGCAGCGTCTGGCGTGCCACCAGGGCCTCCGCGGGGCGCTCGACGGCATTCTCGATGATGGCGAGCTTGGCCCTGTGGCGGGGCCGGAGCATGCGCTCGGCGAGCTCGCGCGACACCGACACGATGATATCCGCGCGCCTTGTCAGCGCGCGGTCGAGGCGATGGTACAGTCTCACCTTCAAATTTTCCTCGGTGGTTCCATGCATGAACGCGATCCAGGGGCGTCCCGACAGGCGCTTGACCGCCAACCCGAATACCGCCTCCTTATAGCCATGGGTCTGTATGATCGCGCCCGGCGGGTCGAGGAGCTCACGCAATACCGCGAGCGGTCGCAAGTCCCAGTGATGGCGTTGGCGCAGGATGGTGACGGGTATACCGCGCTCACGGGCGGCGGTGATGAACGGCGATTCCGTTTCCTTGGCGTCGGCAAAGGTGCACAGCACGACCTCGAACCGGCCACGGCGGTGCAGCTCCGGTATCACCTGCAAAAGGCCCTTGGCGGGCCCCCCCACGACGCGCGTCGATATCAGGACCACGACGCGTGGCGCCGTACCGATACGGGGATAACGCCTAAGAGTCGAGACCTGCATGTCACACCTGCCCCGAACGCGCCTGGCGCGATCGACCCGGGGGTCCGGACAGCACGCGTGCGGGATTGCCGCCCACCACGCTGTTTGCGGGGACGTTCTCCACCACCACGGCGCCTGCCGCCACAATCGCGTTTTCTCCTACGGTCACGCCTTTCAGGATCATTGCGCCCATGCAGATCCAGGCGCCATCTTCGATCACGATCGGCCGGCTGCTCGCCGGCTCCGCAGGCAGGCCCGCCGCCCGTTGTATGGGGTCGCGAGGATGGCTGTCATAGGCAAACAGCGAGACCCTGTTGCCTATCAAGACATCGGACCCGATGGTGACATCGGCACCGACCGCGACCGAGAAGTACGACCCGCAATGGCTACGGTCGCCTATGACCAGCCGCGGGTTATCGAATACCTTGGCCCCCACCAGCGTCGATGTGCCATGCATCACGACATTCTCCCCAATCTCCACCGAAAGCCCGCCCCATATGGCCGGGATACCGTCGAATAGGCACAGACCACGCCCGCAGACCCGGCACTGGCGACGGAACAACGGTTCGTCGTAGAGCTTGCGCTTGACCCAGCCGCCGACGTGGCGCCGCGCCAGGCGCTCCTTGGCCAAAAAGGCATAAAGCAAAGGCACCTCCGGGACATTCAGGCGCTGTATCCCCTTGTAACCACGGTACAGGGCATCGGCCAGCGGTCCCTCGCGCCTACGCACCCGGTCGAGATATGACATTCCCTTCCCTCATGACGGTATAGCGGTATACCCGGTCGGCGGCGATGATCGCCCCCATTTGTATGTACAGGATCACGGCATACGCCTCTGACAAGAACGATGCCGTCACGAAGTACGCGAACAGGGCCAGCACCAGGGATAGACCGATTCGCGACATATCCTCGCGGGTCCCATTCTTGCGCAGCCGGTTGGCGGTCTGCATGCCGCGCTTTAGCAGGGTCAGGAACACGATTCCACCCAGGATCCCAAGCTCTGCCGTGGCCTCGAGAAGTGCGTTGTGGGCATCCATCCACCGCTCACCGATCACGTCTTCCACGATGTGTCCTTCGGCGATCGGGAAATTGCGCATACCCACGCCAAGGGGATGCGTCTTTATGATCTTCAGGCCGCGTTTCCAAATCGCGATACGCCCGGTACGCGCCGTCAGGTTGTAATCGTTTTGAATGTGTATCAGCGTACTTACGGCATGGTGGACCTTGGGCGGACCGAACTCGTAGGCGCCGACCACGACCGCCAGGGCCAGAAACACGCCGCCCACAATGGCAAGCCCCGCGCGCCGTCCGAACCGTATGTACGTGTACAACATGAGCACCGCCGATAGGCCGAGATAGCTACCGCGCGACACGCTCATGAAAATCGAGAACGCGAGCATGAGTCCGGCCGCCCACTTGAGTACCTTACCCACACCGCTTACCGGCAGGCCAAGCAACATGCCAAAGGCGATCACAGACGTCATCGCGATCTCATTTTTCCCAAGATGCACGATCGTGATCTTCTGATCCCCGTAATGCAGGAGAATCGCATCCAGAATCAGGGTATTGATGATGATCGTCCACAGCAGGCGGCGCATGTCCTTGGGAGTCCTTGTGGTCACGATCAGCAACACGACCAGGACCATGTCCTTCAGATAATTACCGAATAAGAAATGCGCGCTCCCGCCCGGCCACACCGCGATCGGTATGGTCACAAGACCCATGACAAATAGCCCCATGTAGGCACGCATGATCGGATGGCTCAAAACCCCTTCCTTCCAGCCACCGCCTTCGAAGAGCAGCGCCAGAACGGAAAGACCGATCATGACCTTGCCGATCTCGAAATGCCCGAGATGCGGAAGATTGCCGATCTTTGCCAAAAATACGAACATGGACGCCAGGGTCAGGCGATGGGCCAGCGGCGTCTCGATGATACGTGCCGTCTCCCAGGGACGAGGCGCCCTGCCCGGCCCTGGTTTCGTGTGCGCTGCTTGCGGCATCAGCATTGTCTATTCCTCCTTGTCGATTCAGCTTTCAACGCGCCCGAGGGCCAGACGCCAGGAACGCGGCACGGACCACACGCGCAGCATCGCCCCAAGACCCAAATAGGCGATGCCCATGAACCATGGCGCAACCGGGAAAAATGCCAGCGCCACGAGATAGGCGATGGCGGCGCGCATCAAAAGATGGGATGGCAAAACATCGATCCCGCGGCGCTTCATATCGAACCGCTGGACCACGGTCAGCACCGTCCAGCGCAGGACCACGGCCCATGCCACGCCGATCAGGCCGAAGGTCTGCGTCAGGAAAAACACCGTCAAGGCATAGAGGGCGAGCGCCACGACCTGGGCACGCATATTGCTCGTCGCCGAATCGCGCGCCACGGCAAGACTCGACTGCACGAGTTCGACGGCCTTTACGAGAATCACCGCGCTGAGCACCGCGAACACCGGAAAGGCCTGCGTGTAATTGCGGTTCAACATAAGCGGCATGAGCCACGGCAGTACGGCGGCCGCGGCAAGACCCATAAGCGGCAGGACGGCGAGATTGACGCGCACGATCTCCAAGGCCTTGGCGTGACCGGCACCGTGATCGGCCTGGGAAAAGTGCGACAGCAATACCCGCGAGAGCATATGGACGGGCTTGTTCAGCACATTGAACAAAGTGAGCGCCATGACGTAGACGCCGAGATCCGCAAGACCCAGGACGTGGCGTATCACCAAACGATCAGCAAGCTCCCCGATGGCGAATACCGAAGACCCCAGAAACACCGGCAGCGCCGTGCCCCAAAATGCCCGCCGCCAGGCACCGGGCCAGCGCAATCGCGGCAGTCTTCGGGTCAAGGCATAGCCTACCATGGCAAAAGCCGTGCTATAGGCCCCCAACACCTGACCGAGAATGGGGGCCCAATAGCTGTGATAGGCGAGCAGCAGGACGAATATCCACGCCGAGGTCGCAAGCGACGCAAACACCAGCGCCAATGCCTCGCGTCGCCTCCATAGGCGTGCGCGCGCGGCACTCAAACCGACACTGAAGATCTGGTACGCGGGCAGCGTAAACAGGGCCGCGGCCAAGACCTTGAACGACAGGAGATAAGCCACGCCCGCGGCGACATACAAAAGGCCCGAGATGCCGGCCAGTCGCAGCATCATGAACGTGAGGAATTCCCCGTCGTCCACCGCCCCGCTCGCCACCCACTTGACGGTCGCGGGCGCAAGCCCAAAGCTCGATGCATAGGCGCCAAACAGAAAATACGCCTGAAACAGGCCATAGATCCCAAGATTGGCACGCGACATGTCGCGGCTTATGAGGACCGTAAGGCCGAAGGTCACGATCGAGGCCGCGACGTTGGCACCATACAAGGTGCCTGCGTAACGCATGATTTCGCGAAGCGTCACCGGACCCCCGCTTCGGCATCCCGCCACGCATCCGCTGCGACCGGCGTCGCACCTCGTGCCCCAAGTCCATTCATCCGAGATCTCCGCCCATCCGTGGGCTGTGAGCGCGCCCTAGCCGGCCGCGACTTCGGCCTTGTCCGCATAGCGCAGGAATCGTGCCGGATTGCCGATCGCCGTCGCGCCACTCGGCATAGCCTTGGTGACCACGCTTCCGGCCGAAACGATGCACTGACTACCGACATCGGCCATGATCAGCGATCCCTCGCCAAGCCAGCTCCCATCGCCGATCCGCACCGGCTCCAGATACAGGTCGTTGGCGCGAAAGTCACGCCCCCGCCGGCCGCCTCCATGCTGGTACTTGCCGCTCAATACCGACACCCGGCTTGCCACCATGACCCCGTCGCCGAGGCGCGCCGTCCCTATGATGGTAAAACTTCCGATGCCCACCCCCTTTCCGACCTCCGCCTCCGGGTGGGAAAAAAACGAGCCGAACCCGACCGCCAGATCGCAATGGCACGCCTTGAGCGTCTTCATGTAAAACGATGCCCGGAGAACCTGGCCGACGCGTCCCGGCCACAGGCTCAAGAACTTCGCCGAGACATCGAAGGCCCGCTCCGAGCCCAATAGGCGGTAGGCTAGGACCGACGGTATCCAAAACGGCCATGTGACAAAATGGACGAGTGATACGACTACCGCCTTCACTTCGTATCGCATGGCGTTTCAATGTCCCCCATAAGGACCGGGGCCTCATGTAAGTAACGTGTCGTCCGGCGCTTGGCCTCGATATCGGCATAGATGCGCGCGGCCGCCACTTGGTCCAACCCCAGGGCGACAGCGAGTTCGGCGGCGCTGCGGCCCGCATCCCGATAGGCGAGCGCCACATCGAGCTGCGCGTAAGGCAATGCGAAATAGAAATCCTCCTGTTCCTGAGGCAGGCTGTAGGTATCGCTCGTCGGGACCGACTCCACGATATCGCGCGGCAGGCCCATATGCCGGGCAAGCCCATAGACCTGGGTCTTATAGAGATGCGCTATGGGCTTGATGTCGGCCGCGCCGTCCCCGTTCTTTACAAAAAACCCCTGATCGTACTCAAGCCTGTTGGGGGTGCCCACGACCACATAGTTGAGTCGGTCGGCATGGTGATATTCGACATTCTTGCGGACCCGTTGCTTGAAATTGGTAGCCGCCACAATCGCGAGATATTCTTTGAGGCCCAGGCGCCGCTCGATGCGCCTACCATCGGGCCCCGCCACGATGACATGAAAATGGTTGAATTGCCCGGACAGGCCGCCTGCGATCACAAGCTTGTTACGCCACTCGTCACGATACTCCGGCACCGCGGCACGGATCGCGGCATCGCGTCGCTCATAGCAGTCGAGCGCCACAAGCGCCCCGGTGATGTCCTTGCGCTCATAGGGCACGCCAAGCATGTCCACCACCTGCATGGCGAGCCGTTCGGAATCCGCCGAGGACTCACGCTCTGGCAACAACAACGCGAGCACGCGCTGCGGCCCCAGGGCCTGCGCAGCCAGCGCGCAACATACCGCGCTATCCACGCCTCCCGACACGGCCACCACCGCGCCGCGCCTGCGAAAACGCACCACAGTCTCCTTGAACCGCTTTGCGATCGCCTCTATCTCTCGATCGAAGTCGAGCGCGAGCAGTACGTCTCCACCGAGTTCCTTGGCCGGTTCCATAGGGCGACTCCTAAGCGGTCATGGACGACGCCCGACGGAACGTCTTGCGTGCAATGAACTGCTCGATCGCGTCGAGACTGTCGAGGTTCTCCGGCGTCATTTCCGCGTCCTCGACCCGTATTTCATAACGTTCTTCGAGAAATGCTATGAGCTCGATCACCCCTGTCGAGTCGATGATTCCGAGATCCAAAAACGAGGCGTCATCGGTGAGCGCCGCGTCCTTCAAGCCCATGAGAAAATTCTCCGAAATGTAATCCTTGACGCAATCCCTTACGCTTGTCATCACACGTGCTCCCGCTTTTCCTTAAGAGGTTGTTTTCCCATTGCCGCAACGCCGACCGCCTTGTCTCCTGCCCTGGCGCGCGCCGCCGCGGCAAGACCGGTCTTGCGGATCTTCCCGGTATCCGTCTTGGGTAGCGCCGACACGATGTGCACGACTTTTGGCACCATGTAGCTCTCCAGATATTCATGGCAGTGCCGCACGATATCCCGTTCCGTGACTCGCGCCTTGGCGCCCACCACCACAAAGGCATGGACGGCCTGCCCCAGGACCTCGTCATCCACGCCTATGACCGCGGCTTCCCGGACCGCAGGCATGGCGTACAGGACGTTCTCCACCTCCTTCGGGCTCACCTTCTCGCCGCGACTCTTTATGATGTCGTCCGAGCGCCCTACGAAGTAGAGATAGCCGTCCTCATCCATGTGAAAAACATCCCCCGTGTGCAAGACCCGCTCGCCCGGATAAGGCCCCGATTTCAGGCGTTGCGCCGTCTCCTCGGGGCGCCGCCAATAGCCGCGCATGACATGACTGCCGCGCACCACGAGTTCCCCTACGGAGCCCGGCGGCAGACGCCGGCCATCGGCATCGATCAGGTAGACCTCCTGATTGGGCATGCCCCGACCGACACTGGTCGGGCGGCGCTCGAGCTCTTCCGGCGCCAGGTAGGTCACGCGCTTGCACTCGGTCAAGCCGTACATGGAAAAGATGCGGGCCTTGGGGAAACGCGCCTTGAGCCGCTTGATGTGTTCAGGCGGAAGACTCGCTGCGGTATTGGTGATCGCACGCACGGCCCTCCAGTCATGGGCATCCAGAATGCCCTCGCGTGCCAGCAGTATGGAAAATATGGTGGGAACGCCCGGGAATACCGTGACCTGCTCCTGCGCCATAACCTTCACAACCGCCGCCGGAAACGCAAACGACCGTTCCAGGATCACGCAGGCCCCCACCATGAACCCCATCAACACCTGATAGAGCCCATAGTCGAAGGCAAGCGGGAGACAGCACAAGATGCGATCGGCCGCCGTAAGGCCAAGATACTCCGACACCGATCGCGCCGCGCTCACCATGTTGTGATGCGTCAACATGACGCCCTTAGGCGAGCCCGTGGAACCCGATGTGTAGATGATCGCGGCAAGATCCTGATCAATCGTGGCCACCTCCGGACACGCGCCGGCCGACGCCGCCTCGTCCAGTATGCGGGCACCGCACCCCGTATCGCGCTTGTCGCCGCCATTGACGATCACTATTGACGGCCGGTACGTTTCCCAGGCGGTTTCGTAGACCGATCGCAGGTGGCTGTCGCCTACGAACGCAGCGGCCTCGGCATCCTTGAGAATGAATGCCAGCTTGTCGGACTTGGTGAGCGGATTGACCGGTACCATCACCGCCCCTGACTTCAAGATCGCATAAAGAGCGACGACCGCTGCCACAGAATTGTCCATGAACACCACGACACGATCACCACGCGCCACACCATCTTTTATCAAAGACGCGGCCAGCGCATCGCTACGTTGGTGGATTTCACGATAGCTGGCCCATGTACCTGCCGCTACCAGCGCCTGCGCGTCCGGATTCTCCATGGCCCTTCTTACAAACGCATCATGCAGCAGCATCATGGCTCCCATTCATCCTGCCAACACAGTCGGCAACTCATCCATCATGCGCACCGCGGAGGCATCACGCTCCACGAACTGCTCGTGAAGAAGCATCGTGGAATAAATGCCCACGAAGGCCATATTGTCCGCGAAGCCTATGGCTTTACCCTGGCGGCACTTCTCAAATAGCTTACCGGCGGCCTCAGCATCGAAGTATCCGACCTCTAGTAGTCGCTTTTTTTCAAAAGCGTGCGCCACGCCTTCATCGGGGATCCCCTTGTGAAAAAAGCTTGCGCTATCTGGGGCCCGGTACGGTTGCTTGGGCCGGTCGCAGACGACGTCGGGTATACGTCCGCGCCCCAGGCGCTTTAGGATGTACTTCTCCTTCAAGCCCATGAGCTTGTAGCGCGATGGCAGCCGATTGGCATACTCAATGACCTTGGTATCGAGAAACGGCACGCGCGTCTCGACGCTATTGGCAAGCGCGACCCGATCCCCTTGCGAACTGAGAAGATAGCCGGACAACAGCGTACGCGCCTCGATACACTGGTCGACGCACAGGGTGTCCCAGGCTTCGTGGTCGGCCGGCAGTAACGCCCGCCCCTCCTCCGCGTAGTCGAAATCCATGGCCGCCCTGAGATCGGGATGAAGAAATTGCAGGCTGCGCCGCGTCGTCTGCCATCGTGGCCAGTGCCCGAAACCCGGATAGGCGGCCTGATCGAGCCCCTGCCCGAAGAACTTTTGCGCATAGGCCGCGGACGTCGCCGGATGGGCGCTCAGGTAAGGATAGAGGCGTGCGAGGAGCGCCGGGCGCATACGCGATTGCGGCACGCGCGCCCAGAAGCGGCGCACGCGTGCCTCACGGAAAATATCGTAGCCGGCCAGCGTCTCGTCGGCACCTTCCCCCGTCAGTACGACCTTGATTCCGGCCTCATGTACGTGGCGCGACAACAGCATCATGGGGACCGGCGCCGTGCGCAGTATCGGGCTCTCGGCATGCCATACGGTGCGCGCGAAGGCCTGGGCAATGTCCCGGGTGCCCACGGTGACCTCGGTGTGACGCGTACCATGGCGGTCCGTGACCGCGCGCTGGTAGCCTCCTTCGTCAAATTCCCGATCCGCAAAACGCAGGGAGAACGTTGGTGGCGGGGCCTCCATAATCTGCGTCATGTACGCGACGATCATGGCGGAGTCTATGCCACCGCTCACATAGGCGCCGACCGGCACGTCGGAGCGCACCTGGCGCGCGACCGCCGCTTGCAGGGCCCCATCCAGGCCGGCGAGACATTCCTCGAACGTGCGTCCGTCAGCGGCCGCACGTCGCGCGAACGCCCAATCCCAGTAGCGATGCTGGCTTTGGCGGCCGTCGGCCTCGAATACCACGACACATCCCGGCCTCACGCTCTGCACGCCGCCGAACACGCTGCCGGGTTCGGGCACACCCCAATAGGTAAAGACCCGGGCCACACCGCCCCAATCCAGCGTGCGCGGGATCTCCGGACAGGCGAATAGCGCCTTTACCTCCGAGCCGAAATAGAGGCGCGCGTGCGCGCGGTGGAAAAAAAGCGGGCGTATGCCCACCCGGTCGCGCGCCAGAACCAACCTTCGGCGCCTGACATCCCAGAGCGCAATGGCGAACTGCCCGTTCAGGTGGCGGGGAAAATCGTCGCCATACTCCTCGTAGAGATGCACGATCACCTCGGTGTCGCTGTGTGTCGAAAACGCATGTCCGCGCTTTTTGAGAAGGCGTCGCAACTCGATGTAATTGAATATCTCGCCATTGAACGTCACCCACACCTGGCGATCCTCGTTCGCCAGCGGCTGGGTACCGCCGGCAATATCGATGATGCTAAGCCGCGCATGGCCCAGGCAGCAGCGACCATCGATATAACAGCCCCGGCCATCCGGACCGCGATGGTTAATACGCTCCACCATTCCGTCCACCTCGGCTGCTGCCGGCGGCCTTCCACCAGAAAAAGCCACTATTCCCGCTATACCGCACATACGCCGCCCTCTCAAGCGTGGTGGTTGACCTGAAGCTTCTCCATCTCAGCGCTTATCTGCTTCAGGAATTGTTGGATCTGGTTCTCGCTCACTCTAAGCGATATCCGATTACGCCTCTGAAGTATGGTCACCATGCTTTTCAATAGTGTCTCTATGTCGTCCAGACGCGGCTCCATGGACGCCACGGCCTCGGCGATCTCCTTCAGGTCACGATCGCGCGCTCCGGGGTTGCCGTCGAAGCCCATGGATGGCATCGGCCGAGGCGCCTGGCGCGAACGGGCGCTAAACGGCTTCCATTGGAGCTCGAGCACCGCGGATTTCACGGTAGCGTCATCCACCCCCGCGCTATCGTCGGCAAAGGCGCAGGTAAGCGCCGTATCACACAGGGTGTTTATGAGGCGCGGTATTCCGCCCGTGTACTCATAAATGGTCGGGATCGCGTCGCGCGCAAACAGTGCCTCGGGGTTCGCAGAACCGGCTACGCGCAGCCTGTGGTAGACATAGTCTGCGGCTTCGGCCTCGGTGAGCGCCGCAATATGAAAACGCAACCGCACCCGCTGCGTGAGCTGCTCAAGACCCGGGGCATCAAGGGTCTCGTTTAGTTCCGGTTGGCCGACCAAAATGACATGGAGGAGCTTTTGTTTTTCCGTTTCCAGGCCCGACATCATGCGGATCTCCTCCAGGACCCGTCTGTTGAGGTTTTGGGCCTCGTCGACGATGAGCACGAGCTGCTTTCTTTTCAGGAAGCTCTCGACGAGAAACGACGACAGCATGTCCATGAGCTCGACCTTGCCGGCGTTGAACGGGTTCAGACCGAACTCGACGAGTACCGCCTGCAGAAACTGCGTCTCATCCAGCTGCGTCTGGAAGATCTTGGCCACCACCACATTGTCATCGAACTCTGACAGAAGCTTTCTTATAAGCGTCGTTTTGCCGGCCCCCACCTCGCCTGTTATGACGACGAAGCCGTCGCGATTACGGATGCTGTAGTCCATGTAGGCCTTGGCGCGCGAGTGCCCCGCGCTCATGTACAGAAAATCCGAATCCGGCGTGATCTGGAACGGCTGCTCCTTCAAATGAAAATGGTCGAGATACATGGCTAATAGAAGATCGCGTTGGTGTAATGAACGAAAGGATCCGTCCGCATGCGATTGGGGTTCGTGAGATACGATATACCCACTATCGCCCGCCACTCGGTATAGGAAAGCACCGAGTCCGTGCTTATGCCCCGGTCGTACATCCCCTCGAGGCTCACGCTCAAGGTCGGGGACAGGCGATAACGGACGCGCATTCCGCCACCGTAATCGCGCGTATTGGCGTTGTAGTTCAAGTAGTGGACCTTGACGTAGTCCCCAAATACGGAATCTGTCAGCCGGTCGGAAAAGTCATAGCCAATATTGAACACGCCCCCTTGAAGCTGCTGACTCAAGGTCGCGGTCAAATAGCGGAGATGCTGCCAAAAGGCCGTGACGCGATCGACGCCATAGGGACGGCGATACTCGTAACTGAGGTTCGCCATACGCCCGTAATACAGGCCCCCGCCCACGATCTGTGCGGGATTCGTGGCGATCGGCACGATCAGGTTCGGCGCCGGCGCCTCGAGCAGCGCATAGCGGCCGGCATCCCCGTAGCTACGATCCGCCGATGCCGTGAGCCGCGAACGCGGACCCAGGCGGTCGGTAAGGGCGATACGCGCAAGTGTGCCGCTCAAGACATGGGTCTGTCCGGTCTGCTCAATACGGGTGCGGCCCCCTTGGGCGCTCACCCCAACGCCTTCTATGCGCGTATCGATGCCCAGGAACACGTCCTGGCGCCGGTAATCCGGGTTCACGACGGTATTGTTATAGCGCACCGTCGACGGCACATAGTTTATGGAGGCCTCAGTGGTGTGTGAAAACGCATGCACGAAGCGCGTTTCCGCCACCCAGCGATAGTTGCTGGTGGAATAGGTCGGCGGAATAGTCGACGGCTCCTTCTGGTAATAGAAGTTGCGGTAACGCAAGTCGATCTTGAACGCGTCTATGGGGTCGACATACCACGAGAAATTCGGCCCCGCCGAGAACGCGTTCGTGTTCTGGAGATTCGTCGGCGTCATCACAAACCGCGGATCTATGGGCGCCTGTGTGAATATGTCACGTTCCGACAGGCTAAATATCTTGGGCAGGACGATATAGTGGGTGAGCGAGTTCACCCCGAACAACACATCGTTCCCATAGGTCCCGCGCGTAAAGACACGCCCCATCGCCTCCAGATCGAGATGGGTATCGAGGCGCCGGCTGTGTTTCTGATAGGAAAAGAGCCCGCGAAACACGTTTATGTATTCGTTTTGCCTGTCGGTATTGGATCTGTATATGTTGTTCGTATAAATGCCGTTGTAGCCGAGCCCATACTCGATATGGGCCGCGTTCGCCCTTGTGGACACCACCATAAGGGCGAACGATCCCATACCCAGCACCCTTGCGATGCGGGTGTATTGTTTAGTTTTACGCACGCTGTTAGTTCCAGATGACACGACGTGGCTGCGGCTCGTCGTTGAAGACAACCCCCAGGAACTTTTGCTCGTCGATCCCCTTGGCAGCGCTCCAGATCTGCGACTCTGTCACCTTGCCGTAGGGTACGACCAGCAGCACGAAGTCGGCGATCTCAGCCAGCACGGAGGCATCGGCAGCCTCTGCTGGAGAGGCCGCATCGAGGACGATATAGCGGTCCGGATAGCGGTCCCGTAAGTGCGTAATCAGATCGCGCATGCGCCGTGAGTCGAGATGCTCGGTCCCGGCATCACTCTTGCGACCAGCCGGAATCAACCGAAATCGAGGCAATCCCCCTTCGTGTATGATCTGGCCCACTTCGACATCCTCGGCCTCAAGGTAATCGGTCAGTCCGTAGTGGATGTCGCCGCCCACCAAACGATCCTGCTGAGGGTCGCGCAAGCGGCAATCGATCAACAGCGCGGTCTTGCTCTCGTCGAACGCAAACGCCGCGGCGAGATTCAACGCCACGAAGCTTGCGCCGCCGTCTGGCACCACGGATGTCACGAGCACGACGCAGTTTCGTGGACCCGCATTCTGCAGTATGTGGGTCCGCATCTGCCGGAACGATTCCACCACTCGGGCATCCTCCATTTCTTGGTAGATGATCTTGGCCTCGCTCAGATCGGAGCGCTCCATCTGAAATTTCTGCGACATCCTCGGGATCTGGGCGGTGTAGGCCGCGATATCCTTGGCGCTCAGAATGAGCGGTCTTTCCTGGGCGGCTGCCGAGGCGGTGGTCGGCGTCGTCTGCGTGACGTCGTCCATGGCACGGGCCTTCTGTAATGCTTTTTCGACTTTGCTCATAGTGTTCTACCTGAAAGGACGATGCTGACGGCGATGAATAAAACGCTGAACATAAGGACGCCAAGCCAGTGGACGCTGCGGCGGGCCGATAGTGCCTCACTCGGGGCATAGAGGTGTGGCACTACCGCAAGCAGTGGCAGGTTCAGGGTCTCTGGGATGACTGCCTCGGCGCGCACCCGGGCATCCATCTGACTGCGGCCATAGAGCAGACCGAAGGGCAGGATGAGGCCAAGGGCGATGCCCCCTATGACAAACAGGCGGAACGGAGGCCCTATCGGCTCTATCGGGCGCGTCGCCGGCTCATAGACGCGAAACGAGAGGGCCTGCTGCTGCTTGTTCAGGTTAAGGGACACCCGCGCCTGTTCGCGGCGTTTCAATAGGCCATTCAGGGTCTGGCGATTTGCGGCATAGTCGCGCAGGAGCGTGGACACCGCAGATGACCCTTGAGAGGCGCGCAAGGCCTTCATCTGCGTGCGTAGGAGGGCCTGGGACTCCATGGTTTCAGCCTGCAAGGTGGCGACACGCGCCTGGGTCTCGTCTAGCTCGTGCTCGAGCTTGCGAAAGAATCGACCCGACCCGACCGCGAAGGCGAACGGCTGCTGGCCGGGATGCAGGACCTTCTCGCGGGCCGTTAGATGGGCGAGCTTCGTGCGCAGGCCGTGGATCTCGGACATGAGCGTCTGGATACCAGGGTAGGTCCGGCGGTAATAGAGCTGCAGCTTTTGCAGACGGGCCTCGTCTGCGATCAGACGCGAGCGATCCAGACCTTCCTGGGCAATGATCGAGTTCGTCCGGCCGTGGCCGGTGAGCTCATGCTCCAGGGCGCGCACGCGCCCCTCATCCTCTTTGAGCTCGATCCGGCCCTTGTCGTAGGCCATGCGCAGGTGGGCGATACGCCGCCTTTCGTAACGCGCGAACGTATGGTCGGCATCGAGGGTATTGGCCTTTAGTTTCTTGATCTCCGCGCCTTCGCGGGCGAGGCGGTGACGATAGCTTGCGACCTCCTGATTCAGGAAGGTATAGGCGCCCTGCGCCTGCGCCAAGGCCGCATGCCGGTCTTGCCCGATGAACTGGGCGACGACCGCCTGGGTCAAGTGGTAGGCACGCAGGGGATCGGTATCCTTGAAGGACACGCTTATGAGATTCTTGCCGAGGTCCATGACCGAGGCATTGCTACGCACCGACGCCAATACCCCCGCCGTTTTGCGCGGTGACATGGACTTCTTCAAGAGACCCACCTTGGCCATGGCCGGCATGAGGATCTCACGGCTCGTGATGAGGTCCTGGGCGATCTTGGCGCGCTGCTGGCCGACATCAGGCTGGTAGGCCGCCCCCTTGATGAGCGGCGCTATAAGGCGCTTGTTGTTGACGAGAATCAGGGATGTGGATTTGTAGGCGCGCGGCCATAGCAGTCCCGTGATGGTCGCCAACGCCGTCACCGCGATAAACGTGCCGGCGACGAAGCGGCGGTGCGAGAATGCCTCCTTGCCGAGAATATGGGCGTTCTGCTCGAATGTCAGTCTCATACGTTGTCCTTAATCTCAGATGCGTGACTTAGAGGAGGCGCTCGGGGACGGTGATGATGTCCCCGGGGCGGAGCCGATAGTTGGTGCCAAGCCGTCCTTCACTCAATATGTTGCCGAGCCGCACATGTATGACCCGCTCGGAGTGACCTACGACGCGATGGATCTCGGTGTCATTGGCGGCCGCAAAGGTATTGATGCCGCCGGCGTCCAGAACCGCGTCCAGCACGGTCATGCCGGGTTCGTAACGGAGCGACGCCGGGTGCTCGACGGCACCGGTCACGCGGATCCTGTCCCGGTAACTGTCCTGAACGATATGCGTGACGATGACGGTCACCTGCGGATCGCGCACATAGTAGGCAAGCTTGGTCTTTATGGTCCGCGCGACACCCGAGGCGGTATGGCCGGCAACCAGCACGGAGCCTATAAGCGGCATGGATATACGCCCATCCGGGCGCACCGGGACCGTCTCCGAGAGGCGCTTGTTATGCCACACCGAAATCTTGATGACGTCGGCAACCGCCAGGCGGTAATGGGGAACGGGCGCATGGGCGGTGGCCGTCATGCGCGGGGCCCCGCCCGCCGTCGACATCGGGGCCTGCGCACAAGCACTCAAACCCGCCAGCGCGAGAGTGGCGACTAATAGCTTTGGCTTCATCTGTTCCATCCTTGGCTGCATCTTCCTTGTGAGGGCCTTTCAACATTATCGCGGCAGGCTCATCCCTTATATCCGACCAAGGTCCGCCCGCGAGACCTGGTATCTAGCGTGCACCGTCCTGGAAAATCACGACCTGTACCGTCTGGAAGAGGATGATCAGATCCAGAAACAGGGTGTTGTTCTTGACGTAGTACAGGTCGTACTTCAGCTTTTCTATGGCGTCCTCCACCGAGGCGCCATAGGGGTAGCGTACCTGCGCCCAGCCTGTGATGCCGGGCTTTATGGTGTGGCGATAACCGTAATAGGGGATGTCGCGCGTGAGCTTATCGACGAAAAAGGGGCGTTCGGGGCGAGGCCCCACGAAACTCATGTCGCCTCGCAGGACGTTGAACACCTGGGGCAATTCGTCGATCCGCACCTTGCGGATAAACGCCCCGATGCGCGTCACGCGACTGTCGTTGTGGCTGGCCCACTGGGGCGTCCCGTCGTTTTCGGCATTGACGCGCATGCTGCGGAACTTGAACAACGGAAACACGCACCCGGCCTGGCCGACCCGATCCTGCCGGTAGAGCACTGGGCCATTGTCCTCGAATTTGACCAGGACAGCCGTGATCACCATGATCGGCAGGCACACGATCAACAGGGCGATACTGGCGGCGACATCAAAGATACGCTTGATCCAGGTCTTCAGTATCCCTTGCTGGAAACCGTCGGCAAATACGAGCCAGCTCGTGTTGAGCGACTCCAATTCGATCCGCCCGCTCTCGCGCTCGAAAAACGTCGTAAGATCCATGACGCGGGTCCCGGCCAGCTTGCACTCGAGCAACTCATTGACCGGCAGGGTCTGTCTGCGATCCCGATTCCCGACCACGATCTCGGTGACACGATAACTGCGGGCGATGGCGGCGAGCGGCTGATCGCTGCGCAACACCAGTGGGCCGCCCCTGTCTTCCCGCTCACCATAGGGCATGAAACCCACGACCTGAAAACCGGGGCGCCCGGGACTCCCTTGGGCGAGCGCTTGAATGGCGCGCGCGCGCCTACCGGTGCCCAATACCAACACCTGGCGATGGACGGCCGCGCGGCTGGCGACGGCCAGATACATAAGTCGTGTCAGTATCGTCCCGCACAGGGCCACGAGTACCACCGAGGCCAGCACCGCCGGCGGTAGTACCAGCGAAGGCAGGATGGGCAGCAGTGTGCAAAAGACCAGAAAACCCATGGAGAGGCTCACGACAAGGCGCGGGAAATAGCCCCACTGCCCCTCTTTGAGTTCACGCTGATAGAGGCCGAACGCGGTCATGACGACCCACATCACGACTACGAACAGCAGTGCCCTGCCAGAGGTCGCGGCGAGATGGGCCGGCGTTGCGAATCCGCCGTAACGGACCTGCGAACCCAAGTACAGCGCGCCCCACAAGACAAATACCTCGGAAAGCCCCAGGATCACGAGACCCTTGGGCAGGTAATGCCGGAAGATACGAATCACGTTACGTCCCTGTAACAGCTCAGCATGCCGCCATTTAGCGGCGCCGGCCGTCGCAAGACAATCCGACCTTTCGGCCGCCGCAAACCGGCCCTGCTCGATCAGGCGCCGGACCTACCAAGACCCGCCGATCGACCCTCGCCTGCGCCCGGGAATCCCCAGGGCACAGAGGTCCCGTGATCGCCGCCACCGCTCATGGACCTGGACCATTGGGCGTCTCCGCCACCCCCAGGAGGACCGCCGCTTGGGCATAGCGCCCAACACTCGCACACCGCCGTCAGGGGACGACACCCGGGTCCTGACGGCGCCCGGGAGTCGGTCGTGCGCCCACACCGGCGGCCATGCGCGGGCCATTTTTAGGGCCTAATGGCCGTGGCGATGATGAATATCCGGATAATGGGGATGATTATGCACGAGCGGTTCATGAACGTGGCGATGGACGTGCGGTTCACGGCGGTCCCACGGAAAATCATGCGTATGCTGGTGGTGCGCGTCATGCGCATGGCGGTGACTATGCACCAGGGTCTCATGGCCGTGGACGTGGGCGTGGCGCTCGGCGAGGTGCAGCCATAAACCCGCCGCCATGAGGCCGGCCGCCACCCAGAATACCGCGCTCGCACTCTCATGCAGCCATAGTAAGGCCATGATGGCGCCGACGAACGGCGCCGCGGAAAAATACGCACCCGTGCGCGCGGTCCCGATATGCCGCAATGCCGTGACGAACAAGGCTAGGCTGACGCCATAACCCAGGAAGCCCACCAGACCCGCGGCTGCCCCGGTGGAAAACGAAGGAAAGGGCTCCCCGAGCAGCAGGGCCACGGCAGTATTCACGCTCCCCGCCGCGACACCCTTGACGGCCGCGATCATGGCCGGATCCCCGGCCGATACCCGTCGCGTGAGATTGTTGTCGAAGGCCCAGCACAGGCAGGCCCCCATGACCGCCAATGGACCCAGGATCGAGGTCGGACGAGCGTACGCCTGCCCGGTCAGCAGCGCGCCCGCAAGCGCGATCAACACCATGCCCCACACGATGCGCCGATCATGATGTTCATGAAACACAAACCACGCGACGAGCGCCGTAAATACATTTTCCAGATTGAGCAATAACGAGGCGCCGGCGGCCGGCATGCGCGCCAGCCCGAGCATCAGCAGGATGGGTCCCAAGACACCGCCGAATACGATCGCGGCGGCAAGCCACGGGATATCCTGGCGCTCCATGGTGCCAGTCCCGGCATCGCGCATACGCCGCCACAGCCATACACCCAAGAGACCGGCCCCGGCGCCGAGATAGAGCAGACCGGCGAGCGCCACGGCGGCCACATGCGCGAGCAGGGCCTTGGCAAGCGGGGTGCTGGCGCCGAACAAAATTGCGGCCGCGAGCGCGCTTGCGATACCGGGAGACAGACGCGGTGCGTTCACACAGCCATCCTTACGCTCTCCTGACCCAACAGTCTTTGATGGCGGCCGGCGTCCGGCCACGCGCCGGCCATCACCCCCGCCGCTCCTCGCGATCGCGATCGCGCAGCCGCATCAGCCGCTCCCGGATGCGGATCTCAAGACCGCGGTCGGTGGGCTCATAGTAGACGGCGGGCGCCATGGTGTCGGGGAAGTAGGAGACGCCGGCGGCGTAGGCCTCGGCCTCATCGTGCGGGTAACGATATTCGCGCCCGTGGCCCTGAGCCCGGGCAAACGCCGTCGGGGCGTTACGCAGATGCGCGGGGACCGGCAATGTCCCGTGAGTCCGGACGTCCTCGGTGACCGCCTGGAAGGCCCGGTACACGGCGTTGCTCTTGGGGGCCGAGGCCAGATACACCGCCGCCTGGGCAAGCGCCAGATCACCCTCGGGGCGGCCTAATCGATCGAAGGCCTGCCAGGCATCCAGGGCGATGGTCAGCGCGCGCGGATCGGCGTTACCGACATCCTCGCTCGCCGCGCGCACCAGCCGCCGGGCCACATAACGGGGATCGCAACCCCCGTCAAGGAGCCGCGCCAACCAATACAGGGCGGCGTCGGGGCTCGAGCCGCGCACCGCCTTATGAAGCGCGGAGATCTGGTCATAGAGGAGATCCCCGCCCTTGTCGAAACGCCGGTAACGGGTGCCGGCGGCGCGGCGCACATGCGCCTCGTCGATGACCACGGCGTGCGCCTGTCCGGCAAGTTCCGCCGCCATCTCCAGCAACGCGAGCGCGCGGCGCGCGTCGCCATCGGCAAGCTCCGTGATAAGGGCCAGCGCCGCCTTGGACGCCGTCTGTGCCCGCGCCAGGCCCTCGGGTGCCTCCAGGGCACGCGCCAATAGCCGTCCCAGATCCGCGGGCGTCAAGGGCTCCAGGACGTGGAGCCGCACACGCGATAACAGCGCGGCGGTGAGCGCGAACGCCGGGTTTTCCGTGGTGGCCCCGATCACGACCACCGTGCCTTCCTCGAGAGGGCGCAGCAAGGCGTCCTGCTGGGCGCGGCTGTAGCGATGGATCTCGTCTATGAAGACGATGAGGCCGCGACTGTGCGCACGCGCCGCACGCCCTCGCTCCTCGAGATCCTTCAACTCGCGCACGCCGCTCGTGAGTGCGCTCAAGATGACGAACTCCCCGCCGGAGACCTGCGCCAGCAGGCGCGCGAGCGTGGTCTTGCCGCTGCCCGGCGGCCCATAGAGGATCATGGGATAGGGATGGCCACGCTCATAGGCGATCTTGAGCGGCGCATCGTCGGCAAGCAGCGATTCCTGCCCGACGAAGTCGGCGAGGGTGCGGGGGCGCAGGCGTTCCGCGAGCGGAGTATGCACTACTGATAGACGATGGCCGTATGCGGTGGCGGCCGGAAGTGAAACGTGGACGACGGCAGGGCCATGTTCCAATGCAGGTCATGGAGCCGGATATCGGTCGTCTGGCCCATCGCATCCGCGACTACGATACGCCGGATACGCACCCCGCGATAACCGATACGGATCCAGCGAAAGCCCTGACCGTGACCGCGTGGTTGCAAACGAACCCAGCGCAGGCCGTCGTGATCCGCAAGCGCCTGCACCACAAAGAGCCCCGAGAGGTGGCCATCGCCGGCCAACAGCAACGCCGGAGTCCGACCGAGGGCCGCCGAGGCCTTATAGCGCGTCGCTTGCGCAAGCCCCGGGTCGTACAGCCAGACCTGTCGGCCATGACCTACGATCTGCTCGCGGTACGGCGCCGCATAGTCCCATCGAAACCGCCCCGGGCGCTCCAGCCAGACCTGCCCGTGGCCGCGGCTCACCACATGGCCATGCCGATCGCGCACAACCTGCGTGAACCGCCCATGGAGGGTATGGACGGTCGCGAAGAATCGCGCGAGGTCGGCGCCCAACACCGGTGCCGGCACCAACACCGTCCACCACAACACAATCCGCAAAAAACGGCGGCCCATCATCGTACCTCCGGTGGGGGCGGCGCGAGCACCTCGCGACTGCCATTTGACTGCAGCGGGCCGACGACGCCGGAACGCTCCATCTGCTCGATAAGCCGCGCCGCCCGGTTGTAGCCTATGCGCAACCGCCGCTGCACGCCCGACACCGAGGCGCGCCGCGTCTCGGTCACGATGCGCAGGGCCTCGTCGTACAAATCGTCGGCCTCGCCATCCTCGCTCCCGCCCTCGACCGTCCCTTCGCCGCTCTCGTCGCTCGCGAATATGCGCTCGTCATAGACCGGTGCCCCGGTCTTTTTCAGGGCCGACACCACCGCATGCACCTCGGCGTCGGCCACGAACGCGCCATGGATACGCTGCGGGAACCCGGTCCCGGCCTGCAGGAACAGCATATCGCCATGACCTAACAATTGTTCCGCCCCCATCTGATCCAGGACCGTGCGCGAATCGACCTTGGCGGATACCTGAAAGGCGATACGCGCGGGGATGTTGGCCTTGATGAGACCGGTAATGACATCGACCGACGGCCTCTGGGTGGCAAGTACCAGATGGAGTCCCGCGGCGCGCGCCTTCTGCGCCAGACGCGCGATCAGTTCCTCGACCTTCTTGCCCACCACCATCATGAGATCGGCCAACTCGTCTATAACGATTACCACATAAGGCAGCCGCCCCATTTCGCGCACCTCGCCCTCGGGTGCCTGGGGATCATTCAGTATCTCCCCGCGCGCATGCGCTTCGTCATAGCGCTTGTTGTAACCTGCAAGATTGCGGACCCCAAGGGCGGCCATGGCCCGGTAGCGACGGTCCATCTCGCCTATGCACCAGCGTAACGCCTGGGCGGCCTGCTTCATGTCCGTGACCACCGGCGCCAAAAGATGCGGCAAGCCGTCATAGACCGCAAGCTCGAGCATCTTCGGATCGATCATTATGAGCCGCACATCGGCGGGTGTGGCCTTATATACGAAGCTCAATATGAGGGCGTTCAGGCACACGGATTTACCGGAGCCCGTAGTGCCCGCGATCAAAAGATGGGGCATGCGCGCAAGATCGGTCACGATCGGCTGACCGCTGATATCCTTGCCGAGCGCAAGCGCAAGCGGCGAGGCGATCGCCTCATAAGGACGAGACGACAGGATCTCGCGCAGCCGCACCACCTCGCGGCGTTCATTGGGGACCTCGATGCCGATATAGGTCTTGCCCGGGATGTTCTCGACCACACGTACGCTCACCACGGACAGGGCACGCGCCAGATCACGCTGCAGTCCCGTGATCTGGCTGGCCTTGATGCCGGGGGCGGGCTCGATCTCGAAGCGCGTAATGACCGGCCCCGGATGCACGGCCTCGACCTTGACCTCGATATGAAAATCCAGCAGCTTCTTCTCAAGCAGACGCGACATGGCATGCAGCGACTCCTCGGAGAAACTCGCCTTCTCGCCCGACGGCAGATCAAGTAGCGAGAGCGCCGGAAGGCCGGGATCGGCGGGCTCCAGAAAGCTCGTTTGGCGGCCGCGGGCGGCGCGCACCCCCTCGATCGGCTCCACGGCCGGCTCGATACGCGGGGGCGCCGGCCGCCTCAAGGCCTTGCGTCCCTTCTGTACGGTCTCCTCGCGCTCCTGGCGCGCCTGCCTGCCACGCCAGCGATCGGCAAGGGTGCCGAGGCGTGCCGCGACCCCCGACACCGCGGCAAACGCCATGTCGCCCAGGTAATCCATGACCCCGAGCCACGAAAGCCCGGTGGCAAGCGTGAAGCCCGCCAGGAACACGGCGAGCAGAAACAAGGTCGCCCCCAGCGGATCTATGATCCTCGAGAGTGCGCTCGAGGCAAGCCCGCCGAGCAGCCCGCCGGCCCGGAACGGTAGCGACGCCGGTCCCCGGAAGTCGAGGCTTGCCAGACCACAGGCGCCCACGAAGGCGAGCGCCACGCCCAGGGCCGTGACCTTGGGAGAATGCCCGGGGGCCGCCACGCGCAGCCGTAACAGACGCACGCCGCCCCACGCGATCAGGATCGGGATCACATAGGCCGGCACGCCGAGCACGGCCAGCAGACCGTCGGACAGCCACGCCCCGGCAAGCCCGCCGGCATTACGCACAGTGCCATTTCCACTATGGGACCAGCTGGGATCGCCGGGATGAAAGGTCGCCAGCGTCACCGCCAGATACAAAGCCGCCGCCAGGATCACAAACAGCAGGGCCTCGCGCACGAGGCGCGACGCCGCGGGCGCCAATGCCGCGCGCTCGCGCCTAAACCGCGCCTGACCCATGACCGTCGTCCCGGTATCGCGCGCTGCGCCCCCTCATGACATCATGGCGGCCGCCACCGCTTCGTGAGTGATGCGCCCCCCGCGTACATTGACTCCGCCGGCGAGCCGTGGATCATCGACCCCATGGGTGGCCAGGACCTGCACATAGGGCAGGAGCACCGCCGACAGCGCCTGCGAGGCCGTACGCGGCACAGCCCCCGGCATGTTGGTCACCCCGAAATGGACGACACCCTCCTCGATATAGGTCGGCGCCCCATAATCGGTTGCGTGCATGGTCTCCACGCACCCCCCTTGATCGATGGCAATATCGACGATCACCGCACCGCGATGCATGGCGCGCACCATGGGGCGGGTTACGACATGCGGGGCGCGCGCCCCGGCCACGAGCACCGCGCCGATCACAAGATCCGCCTCGCGCACCGCCGCTGCCACGGTCTCTTCATAGGCGGGCAGGGCCGTGACATTGGGCCCGACCGCCATCATGGCGCTCTGGCGCGCGCGCAGCTTGTCGAACACCGTCACGCGCGCGCCCAGCGATGCCGCGACACGTACCGCATTTCCCCCCGCCTCACCCGCACCGATGACGACCACATGCCCGCGCTCGGTGCCTGGCAGGCCGCCGAGAAGGATGCCACGACCGCCGCTGCGGGCATGCAGGAGCTGCGCCCCGATGTGCACCGCCAGCCGTCCGGCGATATCGCTCATGGGCGCGAGCAAGGGAAGCAGGCCGTCCTGAACCACGGTCTCGAAGGCCACGGCCACGAGCCCTATCCTTTGCAAGGCCTCGGTGAGCGGGCGATTTGCCGCCAGATGGAGGTAGGAAAACAGGATGTGGTCGGCGCGCAGCCGCCCCCACTCCTCGCCGACCGGTTCCTTGACCTTGACAATGAGCTGCGCCGAGCGAAACACCGCGGACGCGTCCGCGACGATGTGCGCGCCATGCGCGGCATATTCCTGGTCCTGGAAGCCGCTACCGTGGCCGGCCCCCGCCTCCAGGAAGACCTCATGACCCTCCTGAATCAGCGCCGCCACCGCATGTGGCACCAAGGCCACCCGCGCCTCCCATGGCTTCACTTCCCGTGGCACCCCTATGCGCATCATTTCCTCCGATCCCTGCCAGTCTAACGGGCTTTGCACGAGCCCGCCACGGCGCGTTGATCCGGGCCGACAAAAGGGGCAGGATGGGCCTATAATACCTGATCGTTGCGACATCCGAGGTCTGTCATGTCATCCACACGTCACGCCCGCCTACTCATTCTCGGCTCGGGTCCCGCCGGGTATACCGCCGCCGTCTATGCGGCACGCGCCAATCTGCGCCCGGTACTGATCACGGGCCTCGAACAGGGTGGCCAGCTCATGACCACGACCGAGGTCGACAATTGGCCCGGGGACGTCGAGGGATTGCAGGGGCCAGACCTCATGGAGCGCATGAAGCGCCACGCCGAGCGCTTCCAGGCCGAGATCATCTTTGATCATATCCATACCGCCGATCTCGGCCAGCGGCCCTTTTCCCTGAAGGGCGACGCCGGCGAATACACATGCGATGCCCTCATCATTGCCACCGGCGCATCCGCCAAATACCTCGGGATACCATCGGAGGAACGCTTCCGGGGGAAAGGGGTGTCGGCCTGCGCCACCTGCGACGGCTTCTTTTACAAGGGTCAGGCCGTGGCCGTGATCGGCGGGGGCAACACCGCCGTGGAGGAGGCCCTATACCTCTCGGCCATCGCCTCCGAGGTGGTCGTCGTCCACCGCCGGGAGCGCTTCAAGGCCGAGGCGATACTGATCGATCAGCTGATGGCCAAGACCCGCGACGGCAACGTCCGTATCGAGTGGAATGCGGACCTAGACGAGATCCTCGGCGACAAGAACGGCGTGACCGGCATCCGCATCAAAACCCCCGGCGGACCCAAGGACATTGCGGTCCACGGCGTGTTCGTGGCCATCGGGCACGCACCCAATACCGGTCTTTTCGAAGGCCAGATCGACATGGTCAAGGGCTATATCAAGACCGGCCATGTCGAGGGCCATCTGACCGCCACCAGTGTGCCTGGGGTGTTCGCGGCCGGCGATGTGCAGGACTTCATCTATCGCCAGGCGGTGACCTCGGCCGGGAGCGGCTGCATGGCGGCCCTCGATGCCGAACGCTATCTCGGGACGCTCGCAGGGAATGATGCTCATGGCGGACAACCCTGACGACACGCCATCCTCATTCGCGCGCGCCATGACCGGTGTGCGCAAGCTCGCCCAGGATCGGGTGGCGCCGTTTCGGCCGCGCCTGCGCCCCATCCCCTGGCAATCGCGGCGCGACCGCGAGGCGGTGATCGTCGAGATGCTGACGTTCAGCCCGCAGGACATCGACCTTGCGACCGGCGACGAATTGTTGTTCCGGCGGCCGGGTATCGACAAGGAGACCGTGCGACGCATGAAACGCGGGCAATTCGCCCTCGAAGGCGAGCTCGACCTCCATGGGCTGACCGTGGAGCAGGCGCGCGCGGCCTTCGCCGCGTTCCTGCACGAGGCGATACGTCAGGGACTGCGGTGCGTGCGCATCATTCACGGCAAAGGCCTGGGGTCGGAGGCGAGACTGCCGGTGCTGAAGGGCTTCGTGAACCGCTGGCTTCGGCAGACAAACGCCGTGCTCGCCTTTTGTTCGGCGCGCCCCGAGCAAGGCGGGACCGGCGCGGTCACCGTGCTGTTGCGGCGCCGATCCTAGGGCTTGCGGGGTCCGTCCAGGAGCACGACGGCATGCGCGCTCATGCCCTCCGCGCGGCCGGTGTAACCCATGCCTTCAGTGGTGGTCGCCTTGACGTTGACACAATCGACGGCCACGTCGAGATCGGCCGCCAGGTGCTCGGCCATACGTCCCACGAATGGCGCCAGACGCGGGGCCTCGGCCACTATGGTGGCATCCATGTTGACCACAAAGAGCCCCCGCTCCTTGATCATGGCGACCACCGCACGCAACAGCATGCGGCTGTCGCAGTCCCGGTAGCGGGGGTCCTTGGCCGGAAAATGTCGTCCGAGGTCACCGAGCGCGGCGGCCCCGAGACAGGCGCTCGTTACCGCGTGGGTCAACACATCGGCATCGGAATGACCCGCGAGCCCGCGGGGATGCGCGATCGTCACCCCTCCCAAGATCAACGGCCGCCCCGCGACCAGACCGTGCGCATCGAACCCCTGCCCTATCCGCATATCGCCGTCATTTTCCTTCTTGTTGGGATTTCTGCCATGCCAGATAGATCTCGGCCAGGACCAGATCCTCGGGCGTTGTGATCTTGATGTTATCCTGGTGACCGGCCACGAGTCGCGGCCGGCCTCCCATGCGCTCGATGGCGCCGGCCTCGTCGGTGACGAGTGCCTGTGCCGCCACCGCGCTCGCCAACGCCGCCTGCAACCGGCCAAAACGAAACACCTGCGGCGTCTGCGCGAGCCACAGATCACGACGATCGATGGTGGCGGTGACCCCTTCGGCCCCGCCACGCTTGACGGTGTCGGCCACCGGGCGTGCGAGCAGCGCCCCGTCGGGGGCATCGAGCGCGGCCTCATAGAGGCGTCGCAGATCGCTACCCCGCACACAGGGACGAGCGGCATCATGGACGAACACGAGATCGTCCTCCGCCGCCTGATCGGTCAGGGCGGCAAGGCCGTTCAGTACCGTAAAGGCGCGCTCGGCACCCCCCGTGAAGGTCAGGAGCGGGGTCGTAAGCGACAGGCGCAGTTCGGGCCAGTAGGGATCCTCGGCCGCCACACCCACGGCGATCGCGCGCGCGCCGAGATCGTCGAGACGACGCAATGTGTGCGCCAGCACCGGTGCGCCCGCAAGGGGGAGATACTGCTTGGGCTGGGGAGATCCAAACCGGAGCCCGCGGCCGGCCGCCGGCACGATCACAAAGACACGCGGAGACGATGTCACACGCCCTCGGACCCCACACCGATCGAGGACCGAATGATGTCGCGGGCGGCCTCGACGGTCACGCCCTGGACCGCCGCCAGCTCGCGCGCCAGATATCCGTCCGCCATCTCCAAAAGGCGCGCCTCCTCGAATGACAACCCGGCCCCGGCCTTGAGGCGCATCAGATCGCGCACCGCCGAGCCCACCTGCAGAACGCCGCCGGACTGGATGCGGCGCTCAAGATCCTTGTAATGCTCGGCCCAATGTCCCGACGGGCGCGCACTGCTCTTGTCGGCCAGGACCTCCAGCAGCTCCTTTACATCCTTGCCGCGCAGCAGCGGGCGCAGGCCGTTACTGACGGCCTTGGTCTTGGGGACCTTGATCGTGACGCGATTCTCGGGGATACGGATGACGTAACAGAGTTCGTGCTCGACCCCGAACACCACCTCCTCCATGGCCTCTATGACTCCGACACCGGCAGAGGGGTAGAAAACGTCCTGCCCTACCTCGAACTCACACTCCTTCTTCATGAGGGCCTGACGACGCGTATCGCGGTCATCGCGCACGGGCGATACGCGACGCACCGCCCCCTGAGGGCTTGGATGTCATATCTCGTCATCGCC
Source organism: Acidiferrobacter sp. (assembly GCF_054609335.1). Classification (NCBI taxonomy): domain Bacteria; kingdom Pseudomonadati; phylum Pseudomonadota; class Gammaproteobacteria; order Acidiferrobacterales; family Acidiferrobacteraceae; genus Acidiferrobacter; species Acidiferrobacter sp. The sequence goes on from NZ_JBTRWP010000017.1 coordinate 48,042, forward strand.
GCCTTTCTGTCAGCCGGGCCCATGAAAAACGCGCATCCATCCACTGTCTTGACCATAAGCCCCTCCATGGCCACCGATCCGCGACGACCGTTCACTGGCAAGGGTCTTCATTATGCCCTGAACCGCAGCCACACGACAACGCGACCGATGAGGATCATCGCCGATCGCCCGCGCCTCAAGACCACGTGCCCGCAGACGGGCACGCAAGGACCGGACAGGCGCGCGCAAAGACCGCATGGGTCCGGTGTGCCACGGCGAGCATTCGGCGTGCGCGCCCCGGGAAACCGCCACGCCCTCCTCACGGGGCCGTATTTTGGATTACAATGCCGCCCCTATGCCGATGTCCGTCCCCGAGCTGCCCACAATCCATTCCCCCCTGAACCCGCCGGCACCGTCCGGATCCGAGCACTGGGTGGGGCTTCATGCCAGCGCCCGAGGATTGGCGCTGGCGCGCGCCGCCGAGGCCGGGCGCCTCCTCATCGTCGTCACGCAGGACGTGCGTTCGCGCGAGCGACTGGAAGATGAGATCGCCTTCTACCGCGACCCGAACGGGCCGCCGATCCTCACCTTCCCGGACTGGGAGTGCCTGCCATACGACCGCTTTTCGCCCCATCCGGACATCCTGTCGGAACGCTTGGCGACGCTCGCCACCCTGCCGCACCTCACCCACGGCCTGGTGCTCACGGCGGCGGCCACGCTCATGCACTATCTGCCGCCGGCCTCACATCTGCTCGGCCACAGCTTCGTCCTGCGGGTCGGCGACAAGCTCGATATCGAACGCTTTCGCGAGCGCCTTGTGCAGGCCGCCTATAACGCCGTCGGTCAGGTCATGGAGGCCGGTGAATTCGCCATCCGCGGCGGACTCATCGACCTCTTTCCCATGGGCGCCGGCCGCGCCTTTCGCATCGACCTCTTTGACGACGTGGTGGAGTCGATCCGCACCTTCGATCCCGAGACCCAGCGCTCCCAGGAGACCTTGCGCGAAATACGCGTGTTGCCGGCGCGCGAACACCCGCTCACGACGGATGCCGTTCAGACCTTCCGGTCGAATTACCGGGCGGCATTCGCCGGCGACCCGCGCGCAAGCCTCATATACCGTGAGGTGAGCGACGGCCGCAGTCCTGCGGGCATCGAATATTATCTGCCGCTCTTTTTCTCTGAGGTCGCGACCTTTGTCGACTACCTGCCGGCGCATGCCACGCTCGTGTTCATGGAAGGCTCGCGCGCGCAGACCGAGCATTTCGAACGGGAAACGGCGGAACGCTATGAGGCATCGCGCGGACATATCGAACGACCCGTGCTTCCACCCGACCGGCTGTTTCTGACGGCCGCCGGGCTCAAGGAGCGCCTGGAACGGTTTCCCGAGATCTCGCTCGCTGCCGAAGGGACCGGCATCGTCCGGCACTTCGCAACCCGCGAACCGCCGTCCTTGCCGCAAGACACCCACGCCCCCGAGCCCTATGCGGCCTTGCTTGCGGCGCTCGCTGCCGGTACGCGACGGACGCTCATAGTCGCCGAGGCGGCCGGCCGCCGCGAGGCCCTGCGCGCAGCGCTCACCGCCCACGGATACCGCCCGCAGGGCTTCGATTCGTGGCATGCCTTCGTCCAGGATAAGGCGCCGCTCGGCCTCATGTCCGCGCCGCTTGACCGTGGGCTCGAGCTTGACGAACCGGCTCTGCGCGTCATCGTCGAATCGCAACTCTACGGTGAGCGCGCGCAACAGAGGCGGCGGCGCATCAAGGCCCGCGATCAGCAGGCGCTCATAAAAGGGCTTGGCGAGCTGCACGCCGGGGATGCGGTGGTGCACGAGGATCATGGCGTCGGTCGCTACCTCGGACTCGTGAGACTTTCGGTCTCCGATATCGAAAACGAGTTTCTGGCGCTCGAATACGCGGGCGGCGACAAGCTCTATGTGCCGGTGACGGACCTCCACCTCCTCGGCCGCTACACCGGGACCGATCCCGAGCACGCGCCCCTGCACAAGCTCGGTAACGAGGCCTGGGACAAGGCCAAGCGCCGCGCCGAGGAAAAAGCGCGCGATGCCGCAGCCGAGCTCCTCGAGATCTACGCCCGCCGCGCCGCGCGACCGGGACATGCCTTTGCGGTGCGTGGTCCCGAGTACGAGCGGTTCGCGGACGCCTTTCCGTTCGAAGAGACGCCTGACCAGACGCGCGTCATAGCCGAGGTCTTAAGTGATATGGAAAGCCCGCGACCCATGGATCGCCTAGTGTGCGGGGACGTCGGCTTCGGCAAGACCGAGGTGGCCATGCGCGCGGCGTTCCTCGCCGTCCAGGATCATAAACAGGTCGCGGTGCTCGTGCCCACCACGCTGCTTGCCCAGCAGCATTACCAGAACTTTCGCGATCGCTTCGCCGATCTCCCCGTGGAGATCGATCTCCTGTCGCGATTTCGCACGCATCAGGAGATCGGGGAGGCCCTGCGTCGCCTCGAGAACGGCCGCATCGACATCGTCATAGGGACGCACAGGCTATTGCAGGAAGACGTACACTTCCAGGCGCTCGGACTTGTCATCGTCGACGAGGAACATCGCTTCGGGGTCCGGCAGAAGGAGCGCATGAAGGCGCTACGCGCCCACGTCGACGTCTTGACGCTGACCGCGACCCCCTTGCCGCGTACCTTGAACATGGCGCTCGCCGGGATACGCGACGTGTCCTTGATCGGCACACCACCCCAGGACCGGCTGTCGATCAAGACCTTCGTGACCCCCTGGGATACGGCGCTGATCCGCGAGGCGTGCCTGCGCGAAGTGCGCCGCGGCGGTCAAGTCTACTTCCTGCACAACGACGTGCGTTCAATGGCGCGGCGCGAGCATGAACTGAAGGCCTTGCTGCCCGAAATCGACATCCGCGTCGCCCACGGACAGATGCCGGAGCGCGAACTCGAGCGTGTCATGCTCGATTTTTATCATCAGCGCTTTCATATCCTGCTGTGCAGCACCATTATCGAGACCGGTATCGACGTCCCGACCGCCAACACCATCATCATCGAAAGGGCCGACCGCTTCGGTCTGGCCCAGCTCCACCAGCTGCGCGGACGCGTCGGCCGTTCGCGCCATCGCGCCTACGCCTATCTCCTGACCCCCGACCCCGGGGCGCTTACTGCGGACGCCCGCAAGCGCCTCGATGCGATCGCCTCCCTGGAAGACCTCGGGGTGGGCTTCGCGCTGGCCTCGCACGATCTCGAGATCCGCGGGGCCGGAGAGCTTCTCGGGGAATCGCAGAGTGGTCAGATCAACGAAGTGGGCTTCGGACTCTACAGTGAACTCCTGGAACGCGCGGTCGCGACCCTGAAGGCCGGACAGGAGGGCGTCGGCGAATCCGCGCTCTTCACCCGCCCGACCGACATCGAGTTACATGTGCCGGCCTTGCTCCCCGAGGACTATTGCCCCGACCCGCACCTGCGGCTCGTATTCTACAAACGCATTACGAGCGCTGCCTCCGATGAGGAGCTAGACGACCTGGCCGGTGAACTGGCGGACCGTTTCGGGACGCCCCCTAAGGCTGCCACCCGTCTCTTTCGCCTCGCGCGCCTAAGACGTCTCGCCCGGCCGCTTGGCATCGCCCGCATTGACGCCGGCCCCAAGGGCGCGCGCCTCCAGTTTACGCCAAACCCGGCCCTGGACCCGGCCGACCTCATCGCACTCATACAATCGGCGCCCCGGCAATACCGTCTGGATGGACCCAACGGCCTGCGCATCCAGGCCGAGTGGACCGACCCGGATACCCGTATCGACGGCATCATGGCGCTCATCACCCGTCTCGGGTCCGGGGCACAGCCCCTGAAGACCCCGGCCCAGACCCCATTGCGCCCCCGCGTGCGCTAACCCCTCTCGCCCCACACCAAGGGCACAGCCCTTGCCGACAGGGGCTGGGGGTGGGCGTATCGGATGAGCGCATCGGCTACCCGGCCATCACCACGACGGTCCGCGACACATAGCGGCACGCTAGCCGGCCGGAGTCATGGACCGGCGGGTCGATCGCAGGCCACGCGCGCGCGAGGCCCGCATCCCACGCACGCATCGCCTTCGCCCCATCCCGCGCCCGCGCCTCGGAAAGGCCCTCAGGGCACCGCACCCCGCAGGCCCTAAAACGCGGCTATCATTCCGCTTGAGCCGTCGAGAATGCCCTCATTCCGCCTGGTGTCATGGCCGGCCGGGATTGGGCCTCGAGGAACGATGGATCACGAACGGAGGGCCGCGTGCGGGGGCACCATACGAATCCAGGGAGGTGTTGGGCCTATAGTGCGCCGTGGGTACCGGGCGGTTTCCGGTCGAACCGCGCGCGCCACCGGACATTCATGGGCAATGCCAGACGCCGGGTAGTGCGTACCGGCGCCGGTGTCGCGCCATGAGGCCATCACCAGATTCGCGCGAGAGGCCCCAGCGTTTAGGCTGGGGAGGGAAAGCGCCGGTTTTGCCTCCAGACCCTTGCTTCTGTGATGGATATTGTCTGTACTGTGCCCATGAAGATGACCTTGCAAACCCGTCTTCTGCCGGCACCGGACCAGGTGGCAGCGCTGGAGGCCACACTACGCGCCTTCAACGCCGCGGCGGATTGGCTGGCGGGCGAGGCCTTTGTCCGAAAGACCGCCAACAAGGTCCTTCTGCAGCGGTTGTATTATCGGGATCTGCGGGACCAGTTCGCGCTCTCGGCGCAGATGGCGGTGCGGTGTATCGCCCAGACCTGCGAGGCCTATAAACGCGACAAAAAGAAACGGCCGCATTTCCGTCCCTTCGCCTCCATGCCCTATGACCTGCGCCTGATGAGCTTTAAGGGGCTGGACCGGGTGAGTCTCCTGACGCTTCAAGGCCGGATCCTCGTGCCGTTCATCATGGGCACATACCAGTCCGAACGGTTCAGCGCCGCCAAGGGCCAGTGCGATTTGGTCCGGCGGCGCGACGGCCAATGGTTCCTGCTGGTGACGGTCGACCTGCCGGATGGGGCGAAGACGCCAACGACCGACTTCCTGGGCGTCGACCTGGGCGTGGCCAACGTCGCTACCGACAGCGACGGCGTGAAACATTCCGGAGATGGCGTCGAGACCTGTCGCATCCGCCACCACACCCGGCGCCAGGGACTGCAGAAGGCGGCGGCGGGGCGCAAGCGCCGCGGGCGCCGGCCCAAGGCCATTCGCCGCAAACTGCGCGACCTATCCGGCCGCGAGGCCCGTTTTCGCAAAGACGTCAATCATACCCTGTCCAAAACGCTCGTTGCCAAGGCCCAAGACACCGGCCGCGGATTGGCCCTCGAAGACTTGAAGGGCATTCGCGACCGGACACGGTTTCGCAAGGCACAGCAGTCCATGAGCCGCAAACAGAAGTTCAGCCACAACGGGAAGAAGGCGAGGGCCCGCGTCCAGTGCATCCATACCCGGATCGGTGCTACCCGCTGCGACTTCCTGCACAAGACCACGACTGCGACCGGCCATGCGGCCGGCCATGTCAGCCAAAACCACGCGATCGTATGTGTCGAGGACCTGCCGGTGCGGAATATGTCCCAATCGGCGGCCGGCACAACCGAGAAACCGGGAAGAACCGTCCGGGCCAAGTCCGGCCTGAACAAGTCCATCCTCGATCAGGGCGGGTTCGAGTTCCGCCGCCAACTGGACTACAAGCTGGCGTGGAACGGCGGCTGGCTCGTCGCCGTGCCGCCGCAGTACACCAGCCGGACGTGCCCGTGCTGTGGTCACATCAGCGCCGACAATCGCAAGACGCAGGCGCGGTTCGCGTGCGTGGAGTGCGGTTTCGAGGACAACGCCGATCTCGTCGCCGCGATCACTATTGTAGAGCGAGGACATCGCTTGTTAGCCTGTGGAGAATGGGCGCAGTCAGGCCGTTCCGTGAAGCAGGAACCCACCGAAGCGACTCGGGCGCAGGCTGCCTGAGCGCCGTAGGAATCCCCTTCCTCATTGTGGGCCGTATGGCCCATTCCGCGTAAGCGGCGACCGTGAGGTCGAGGGAGGGGAGGATGTCAAAAGGCGCCCCGGCAACCCAGCAATTCTAAATGTGGTAATAGTTCTCAATACGAGCCCCTCCCGATAATCAACGGGCTTCGGGGGCTGGACAAAAGCCGGGCCTTGTTATATAACGTCGCTGGGTCATAAAAACTCATGCGAG
>NZ_JBTRWP010000018.1:0-53815 GCF_054609335.1 Acidiferrobacter sp.
GTGGAGGGGCCAGGGCCGTCAGGCCCTAGGCCCCGATCCTCCTAGGAGTCTCCTAAATAGAGACTCCTAGAAACTCCTACTAAGGCGGGCAAGGGAGCTACGGTGGCGGGCAAGGAAGCTACGCCCCGGGCAAGGGAGCTACGGTGGCGGGCAAGGAAGCTACGCCCCCTGTTTTTTGTACGACCGAAACGCGGTTTCCGACCACAATCACTCCAGCCGCCGCCATCGCCTCGGAGTCTGCCCGCACATCCTGCCGGACCCAGCGGGTTGGCTCGGCACCGACGACTGTGCGGATGAGACTGTCCAGTATCCACCCTCCGCGCGGTTGGTCCCGGTGGGTCAGGACGAGCCGGGTCACGGCCGCTGCCACACCGCTGCGTATCCCCGCCAGCAGCCGCGGATCGTAATGCAGATGGACCGGGTCGGCGTCTAGCCAGGTCGCCCAGCACGCGGTGAACTCCGCTCGCCACAGGGGGCGCGGTGGGCGTCCCGGGATCGGTTGGGGGGTCGTGGTACTGGTGGGAATGAGATGGTTTAAGATGCCATCCACAAAGGGTATATCCTGGCCGCTCACCGTAACCTGCCTTAATGCCCGGGCCAATTTCAACACCCCATCGACCCCATATCGCTCTTTCCTTTCCCCGCTGAGCGTCTTGCGTAGGTCGTGCATGTCCACTAAAACCGCCAACACCCCATTTTCCAGTCTCCTGGTTTTGATCGCATGGAAGTTGATGGCTTCCATTAGGAGCTCGTGACGCTGCCCAACCTTTCCCCCGACCCGGACTGACCCCGCGCCAGGCAGGTCGGTTTCAATTTCGCTCCATACCTCAGGGACCTGCGTGTGTTGAAAGATCCTGGACCGCGCCGTGCGCGCATTGTTTGTTGCGAGCAGCCGGTCACGCCATAGGATCGTGGCTGGGTCTATTTTAGCCATGACAAGTCTTCCTCCTCGCCAGTTCCTCGACCAGATGCCTCGGCGTACGCCTGGGCACCTTTTTTGATTTCCACGATTTTCTCCGCGTTCGTCAGATCCACCGGGGTCAGGACCCCACCTGCGTCCCGCCGATACCAGCGGTCGGGGATGGGCGCAGAGTAGTTATTTTTGGGGATGGACATGCGCACATACCTCGCGCGATCGTCGGGACCGATCGGCATGACTGCCCCCATGTCCCGGTCGATCAGATGACCCGCCTCGTCTGAAGTTATTTTGGAAAGAGCTGATCCCATCCGCGCGTTGTCAGTTAGGGCGCCAGCGCCGCGTGCGGCGAACTGGTCGCCCGAGTCCCCGGCGCGGCTCGCAAACTTGGAGATGTGGTGGAGGAATAAGATCGCGGCGCCTGTTTGGCGCGCGATCACCTCCAGCCACATCAGTAGTCGCGCCATTTCCCCATTCGAGTTCTCATCCAGTCGATGCGCCCGGGAAATTGTGTCGATGATGATCAATCGAGCATCTTTGCAATCCTCAATTAGACCATTCCTCTGCTCTGTGTCGCCTACGTCGAGCCCGGCGCCGACAACAGACAATAGGTCGATTTTCTCTTGAGCCCGTTCCACGTCCGCCTCCGACAACCCCTTTCCTAATGTGATCGCCCGCAACCGATGGTGGAGGACGTTTTGCGGATCCTCAGCTGCCAAGTACACCACGCGCCCGGTTCGCCCTGGTGCGATCCCCACGGTGTCCACACCGGCCGCCACGGCCAGCGCGGCCTGGAGCGCCCAGAACGATTTGGACGTGGCGCCTGGAGCGAACAACGTCCCCACGGTGCCGGCCAGAAAACCAGGCCAAACAAAATCCAAAGGCGGTGGGTCGGTTGTACAGCACTGGCGGATGTCAACCCTATAAGAGGAGAAGCCGAGTCTGCTCACGAGCGCGCCCTCCGTTCTGACGCCACCGCCGGCCGGACGCCTGCGGCGTCCAGCGCACCCTGAATCTCCACAGCAAGCCGCCCCGCCAGTTCAGATCCGAAAAACGCAAACCCATCGCCTCCACCACGTCCGCGCCGCCACAACCTGCGTGAGCGTTGTAAGAATGGTCGATTTGCCGGAACCGGGTGGAGAGAAGACGTCCCCAACAGTGCCCAAAGGCAGAAGATCCTCCAAAAACCAATCGATCGGTTTTGGTTGTTCCTGTAGCAAATCGCCGCCATCGAGCCACTCCATAACTCATCACCTCTATACCTATCTCCATCCCCGGAAATTCTGCCCCCTCCCCTAGCCCCCGTGGCGGCGAATGGCGCCTTCAAAGTGGCGCCATTCGCCGTCGGCCGATCAAAATAGTGAAGGCTGTGGGTGTGGGGTCTGATCGGACGCCGGCAACGCCACGCGCGGCACACGCGGTTTGTGGTGGCGCGGTTCGCGCGGGGCGCGCACCTCATTCGGGGTAGGCGGTGGGAAAAGCTCCTTTTGGCCCTCCGCACGGTCCAGTGCGCGGCGGATCGCTGGGGCATCCCGTAAGATCTGGCGCACACGGGCCTTTGAAACACCGCAACGCTTGGCGATCTGCGGCACATCGAATCCGTGCCAGGATAAAAAGATCACCGTGGAAACTAAGTTGCCGGGTGTTATTAGTGGGAGATCAGGGAGATTGTGATTGTTGAGATCATCGGATGCCTGATCTCCGCCATCCTGATCCTCGCAATCCTGGTACTCCCCCTCGTCATCCAACCTCGCGAGGGTGAGCCCCGCCGGCAAGGTACGGCGGTCGATCTCAACCTCCGCCTCAACCTCATCACCCTCACCCCCATCAAAGCGGTCATTAACCTGGCGACCAGAACGGCGTTGACGGCGCTCCTTATTAAGGTCGTGCCGCGCCTCTTTGATGGCCGCTTGAATGTCTCCAGGATGCTGCGTCATCGCCGCCAACGCCATCCCCAAGCAATCGTCCTGATCGAGCTTGTGAAAGGCCGCCAACCTCCTGACAGACCTATAAACCTGAGTAACCCCCGGCGCAGCCTTTTCCAATTTTTCCAGTTCTAATTTGTCCATAACAAAACCCTCAAACAATAGGCAAAATGGGGCTCGGCCGGGTCGGAGCGGGAAAAACGAAAGGCGCACGAGGCGCGGGCATTGGGACCGGGGATCGTGGCACGCGCAGGCGTACCCGGGGATGAAGCCATTTTTGAGGATTTTAGGACCAGGAATTCAGGACAGATCTGTCCTTATGGGTCCTTTTCAACCCAGGCCAGGAAGGCGGGGTTGTGAGGTTGAGGCCGGCCGGGGCCGGCTTCGCATTAATGCTGTTCTTGTTGCGCGCTCAGCTGGCGCGAGGGTTGCCCCTACGAATAACTATAGCACAAGCCAAACCGGACGCCAGTGCCTGTGGAATTATTTTTTACCCCAACCTCCCCACCAGGTCCTCCGCCCGAAAATGAGTATACCGCTTCACCATCTGCATGGTCTTGTGGCCCGTGATCGCCGCAACCTCGAGGGCGCTAAACCCCCGCTCTCCCAGGCGGCTCGCGGCCTCATGGCGCAAGTCGTGGAAGGTCAGGCCCGTGATGCCGGCCGCCTTGCAGACCCGCTCAAAGGCCTGACTGATGGAATCCGGGCGCATGCCCCACACGCGCCCATCCAGGCGGCGTGGAAGCCCGTCCAGGACCGCCAGCGCGGTCGTGGACAACGGTACACGCCGGGGCGTCCCGGTCTTGGTCTCCGGTATCAGGAGAACCCGCGCCTTGCGGTCCAGGTGCTCCCACCGCATGGCCGCGATTTCGCCTCGGCGCATGGCGGTCTCGATGGCCCAGGTGATGAGGGGGCCTATCTCGCCACCGTAGACGGTAGCGGCGGCCAGGAGGTCGATTTGTTCGTCCCCAATTAGGCGACGGTCGCGGCCGGGCGGCAGTTTTGGACGTTGACCCTTCACTAAGTCCACAGGATTTGACAGGGATTCCATGCCCCAGGCTGTGCGCGCGACATTAAACAGGTGGGAGAGTAGGGCGAGCTCCAGGCGAATCGTGTTGCTCCCCTTACCGTCACCCTGGCGCTGGCGCATATAGTCCGCCACATCCTTTCCACGGATGGAGGCCAGCGCTCGCCGGGCTAGCAAGTGCTCGCCAAGTTGCCGTCCTATAACTCGCTCACGGTAGGCTGTTGCTGGCTTTTTGGTAGGCGTGACTTCGGCAAGGTACCGCGTCAGGGCTTCGCCCAGACTTGTAGCCTCAGCCTCACTTCGTGAGGCGAACACTCCGCGGTCCATCTCACCTTCAATCTGGCGCGCCCAGGCCTCGGCCTCGGCTTTGGTATCGAAAGTCCTGTACTGGTGTTCGTGGCCTCGGCGGATGATCTGCGCCTGCCAAGCACTTTTGCCGCCCGGTCCTGGCCGCTTGCGGAACGTTGCCATAACTTTCCCCCTTTTGCCATACGCGTTATGGCGGGATTATGGCATATTCGGGCTTGTGGCCGGTATGGTTGTTCCTAAGTCCTTGATTTAATGGTGGGCCCGGAAGGACTTGAACCTTCGACCAGAGGATTATGAGTCCCCTGCTCTAACCAACTGAGCTACAGGCCCGTAAGAGGGTTACATGTCCAGGAAGCTGCGCAAGTGCTCGGAGCGGCTCGGATGACGCAGCTTGCGTAGGGCCTTCGCCTCGATCTGGCGTATCCGCTCGCGCGTCACATCGAACTGCTTGCCCACCTCTTCCAAGGTGTGGTCGGTATTCATGCCGATACCAAAGCGCATGCGCAGGACCTTGGCCTCGCGCGGCGTGAGGGTGTCCAATATATCAAGGGTCGCGGCCTTAAGGCCAGCCACGGTCGCGGCATCGGTCGGGGCCATGATGCTCGTATCCTCAACGAAATCGCCCAGATGCGAGTCCTCGTCGTCGCCGATCGGCGTCTCCATGGAGATCGGCTCCTTGGCGATCTTCAGTACCTTGCGGATCTTGTCCTCAGGCATGTCCATGCGCGCCGCCAGCTCCTCCGGGGTCGCCTCGCGCCCCATCTCCTGGAGCATCTGGCGCGAGATCCGATTGAGCTTGTTGATCGTCTCGATCATGTGCACAGGGATACGGATCGTGCGCGCCTGATCGGCGATCGAGCGCGTGATGGCCTGACGTATCCACCAAGTCGCATAGGTCGAGAACTTGTAGCCACGTCGGTACTCGAACTTGTCGACCGCCTTCATGAGCCCGATATTACCTTCCTGGATCAGGTCCAGGAACTGGAGGCCACGATTGGTGTACTTCTTGGCGATGGAGATCACGAGACGCAGATTGGCCTCGACCATCTCTTTCTTCGCGCGCCGCGCCTTGGCCTCGCCAATCGACATGCGCCGATTGACTTCCTTTAGGTCCGCGATCGGCAATCCGGCACGCACTTCGATGTCGCCGAGCCGGGTCTGAGCGGAGGTGATCGCCGCCATATTCGCCTCGATCACCTCGGCGCTGCCCTCACCACCCTTACCGATCTTCTTGATCCAGCGCGGATTGGTCTCGTTGCCCGGGAAGCTCTTCAAAAACACCTTGCGGGGCATGCGCGCCTTGGTGACGCAGACGTCCATGATGACCCGCTCCTGGTCGCGCGCCTCGTCGACCAGCGCCCGGACATGCTCGACCAGCCGATTGATCTGCTTGGAGACGAATTTGATCTCCATAAACTCTTCGGCGAGCTTCTCCTGGCCCTTCGCCACCTCGGGACTCTTGAAGCCTTTCTTTTCCGCGGCCTTCGCGATGGCGGCGTGCAGCTTGCGAATACGGCCGAAACGCTCGAGCGCCTCCTCGCGATCCGGACCGCTATCCTCGTCGGCGTCGACGCCATCACTGTCGTCGGCCTGCTCCTCGTCCTCATCATCGTCGGCGGCGGCGCCGACATCCCGCTCGGCCTCCTGCGGGGGCTCATCGACCGCTTGCGGGTCGACGAAATCCACGACGAGTTCGGTGAGCCGCATCTGGTCTTGCTCGACGAGCTCCATCATCCGCAACACCTCGACGATGGTCGCCGGGCACGCGGCTATGGCCTCGGTGCTTTGACGGATGCCATCCTCGATGCGCTTCGCCAGATCGATCTCGCCTTCGCGCGTCAAGAGCTCCACCGTGCCCATCTCGCGCATATACATGCGTACCGGGTCGGTGGTACGGCCAAATTCCCCTTCCACGGCCGAGGCGAGCACCTGCTCCGCCTCCTCCACCACCTCCTCGTCATCGGGGGTGGGGGCCGAATCGTTTTTCATGAGCAAGGTATCGGGGTCGGGGGCTTGATCGTAGACCTCGATACCCATATCGTTGATCATGTTGATGACGGTCTCGATTTGATCCGCATCATGCACGTCTTCGGGCAGATGGTCGTTGATGTCCCGGTAGGTCAGGAACCCTTGCTCCTTGCCCTGAAGGATAAGTTTCTTGAGCTGCAGGCGTTGCGTCTCTTGGTCCATTAAGGTCGCCCTTCGTGCCGTCTAGTTGAAATGGGACTCAAAATTTAACTGATAAGTATAGCAGGCCATCGACATCGCGCATCGACGGCTACTGCCCTTCGGCATTGCGACTCCGTAGATAGGCAACCAGCTCCGCCTGTTCCTCGGGAGTCAAACTTCCTTTATTAATCAAGAAATTATGCCGCTCTTTGGCCTTCGCCGCGCGGGCCTGCTCATTCAATGTTCTCATGATGTCACGCATGACCCCCTCGTGATCGGGAAGCAGCGACGGATACTCCCAGACGGCGAGCCGCGCCAAGGTCGAACGGTGCGGACTGTCAGCAAACCGCTCCAGAATGGCGCCCGTGGTCAGCCCCGGCGTCTCCCGCAGCAGCACCACAAGCGCCGCCAGTACGTCCATACCCGGTCTCCCCGCCAAGGGGAGTTCCCCGACTTCCTTAATGAGGGCGGGGTACTGCAAAAGCAAGGCCACGGCTTGGCGCACGAGCGAACCGCCACGCACCGGGACCAGGGGCTCCGCCCGCCGCACCTCTTCGGCGCGGGCCGGCACCAAAACCTCCGCCTGCGGGGCCTTCAGAGCACTCAACTCCGCCAATCGGCCGATCATAAGCTCATAAAGCGCCCCTTTCGCTAACTTCGACAACAAGGGCTTGGCAAGTTCAACCAACCGCGCCCGCCCATCCAGGCGTGAAAGATCAGCGCGCGCGCCCAAGGTCTCGAAGAAAAACTCCGGAAGCTCGGTGGCGCCCCGCAGGCGCGCTTGGAATCCGGCCTGACCCTCGGCGCGCACCAAGGTGTCGGGATCCTCGCCCTCCGGCAGAAACAAAAAGCTCACCTGGCGCCCATCCCTCAGGGCCGAAAGCGCCTGCTCCAGGGCGCGCCACGCCGCCTCGCGTCCGGCCCGATCGCCATCGAAACAAAACACGATCTCCGGCGCATAACGAAACAGGCGGTCAAGATGTTCACGGGTGGTGGCGGTCCCCAAGGTCGCCACCACATGGGTCACACCAAACTGCGAGAGCGCGAGGACATCCATATAGCCCTCAACGACGATGACCTGTCCGGCCTTATCGATGGCGTCCAGCGCCTGCGGCAGGCCGTAGATCTCGCGGCCCTTATGAAACAAGGCCGTCTCCGGCGAATTCATATACTTGGGCTCGCCTTGATCGAGCACCCGGCCACCGAACCCTATGATGCGGCCCCGCGCATCGGCGATCGGGAACATGACCCGGTCGCGAAACCTGTCATAAAAGCCGCCCGCCCCCTCGCGGGCGATGGCAAGGCCCGCCCGCTCCAGCAGGACCGGTTCGAAGTCCTGAGCCAGGGCGTTCAGGAGGCCGTTCCAGCCCGCGGGCGCGTAACCTAACTGAAAGCCCTTGGCGATCGCCCCCGTGATCCCCCGCCCCTTGAGATAGGCCTGGGCCCGCTCGGCGGACGGGTGATGGCGCAAGGCCTCCTGGTAATAGCGCGCCGCGGCGTTCAGCACAGGCTGCAGGTCCGGCCCCGCCTTGGCCATCGGGCGGCCCTCCTGTGGCATCTCGAGGCCGGCCCGGCGGGCCAATTCGGTCACCGCCTCGACGAAGGCCAAGCGATCGTAGTTCATCAGGAAACCGATCGCGGACCCGTGCGCCCCGCAACCAAAACAATGATAGAACTGCTTATCCGCGCTGACCGTAAACGAGGGAGTCCGCTCTTCGTGAAAAGGACAGCAAGCCTTGTAATCCCGGCCAGCCTTGCGCAAAGGCACGCGCCCGCCGACCAGTTCGACGATGTCCGTGCGCGCGAGGACCGCATCAATGAAGGGCGACGGAATCTTTGTTGCCACACAGGCCCCCCAGGCGCCCGCATAGGGAAAACAGACGCCCTTCCTTAACTCAACCGCTCCTTGATTCGCGCGCTCACAGCAGCCATGTCGGCGCGTCCTTGCACGCGTGGTTTGATATGCGCCACCACCCGTCCCATATCCTTGATCGAGGCCGCCTGCGTATGCGCCAAGGCCTCTTGAATGAGATCTTCGATCTCCTGGGCGGACAAGGGCGCGGGCCGGTAGGCCTGCCATACGGCAAGCGCGACCTGCTCCTTTTCCACGAGATCCGTACGACCTGCCGCGCTGAACTGTTCGATGGATTCCTGGCCCTGGCGCACGAGCTTTTCCAGAACCACGAGCACGCCGCCATCATCCAACGCTACGCGCTCGTCCACCTCGCGGCGCTGGATGGCGGCCCGCAACATGCGGATCGCCTCAAGCCGCGGGGCATCCTTGGCGCGCATCGCCGCCTTCATGTCCTCGGCGATTTGCTCCTTCAGTGTCATGGATCCTTAGAACGGCCTGTTGGCGCGCTGGGCAACCCGGGCGATTTTCTTCAGCTCGCGCTTGCGCGCGGCTGCCGCCTTGCGCTTGCGGACCGCCGTCGGCTTCTCATAGAACTCGCGACGACGAACCTCGGCGAATACACCCGCCTTCTCACACGACCTGCGAAAACGACGAAGCGCAACCTCGAAAGGTTCGTGCTCCTTGACGCGCACCGATGGCATAGACGCAATACACCTCGCTATAAGTGATGGATGAGCCGGGGCCCGTGGTAAACGGCGAATTCTAGCGCGCGCCGAGCCATTTGTACACATTCACCCAGTCCCAGGCCAGCGATGCCCACAGGGGTGCCGCTCCGCGAGCAGCCTCAGGCGCGGCCCTACCGGCAAGCGCCCACGGCCGGCGTAGCCGCACCGGGACATGGTCATTCCCCCGCAGTCACCAGGCGGTCCGGGCTCTATCGCCCCCATTGTCGAGAATTTCGGCCCCCAGACCGCCGTCAGGGGCTGGGGCGTGTGGCCGTCGCGCCCAACTTTCCGAGCCCCTTCCGTGAGGTCGTAGCGGCGACGGATAGGGTGCGATCGAGGCGCTCCAGGGCCAGCGCATGAGGGAACTGCCGCCGCATGCCTTCCAGAACAGGCCTCGTGTGCCGAATGGCTTCCTGGCAACGCTTCAGAATAGGCATCATGTCCTGGCGAGAGAGGCGGCAGATCGTCTCGCCAAAAACCAGAAGGTCTTCGGTGGTGGGCCATGATAAGGGACCGTTCTGTTGAAGAGGGAGGGCGGGCTGATCCTCTCGGATCCAGGCGACTGTACTGACGACGTCGTAGGCGGGCGCGAGCGCAGGATAGCGAGGGTCGTCGTATACCAAGCCAAAATTTTTAAGATGGGCATCGCCATTGCGCAGCAGGGTATTCATAACGACCATCGTAAACAGGGTATCCAGCGCCGGATCTTGACAGTACATCTCAAGCACCCGACCAACACTCGCCATGCTGGATGCGTACTTGGCGGTTCGTGGCAAACCCGATAGGGAACAGAAATCTTCAAACCCCAAGCGTTGCCCGTCTTCCCTCCGATCAAAACGTGTCACAAGAAGGGCGCGCCCGTTAACGGCAAGTTCCGAGTCCGCCGTGGGGATACCGGCGGCGCGGCATGCCAGGAGGCAAATATGTTCGACGATCGCAATGCCGGGGAATTCGGAGGTTTCGAGCTTAAGGATGGCATCCCCCACAGGGAACGACAGGGGCCCCCGTAAAGGCGCTGCGGCGAAGGTCTTGGGGAATATCCCCGATAAACCGGTTTGGGCGGCCAGCCGCTCAATCAGCTTCTCCAACAAAGGGGCGGTCGTCGACGGACTCCTGAGAAGCTCCGATACCGCGTGGCCTGCACTCAGCGCGGGGCCTGTGTCGGGGCTTTGCCCCTGTGGCAAAACTCGAACTCTGCCAACCATGTTCTGGCCCACCAGAGCGAGAACATCAAAGTCGTCATCGATCTTAAGCACTTTCCCCGCGATACGATGAATTGCCTCCAATAGAGCCCCTTCCGGAAAACCCACTTGTAAGGCGGGCGGTATGATCATAAAGGGATCTGAGTAATCTTCGTTCACGGGCATCGTGAGCGACACGGCATCGTCCTCTTTGGTGCCAGGCAAATAGGAGAACGTATATTCGCCGGGACTGGAGCGATCGAGGCGCGCGACCCGCGTGTCCCGGACATAAATGTCCAGGCTATCCATCAAATAAGACCCTGTTCGCGCATCGCCCTAAGCTGGTAGATGCTCGGCCGCATGGGCAAACGGCCATCCGCCGTCCGCTCTATCCGGGGCTCGTTCCGGAGATCCAAGGCGATATCCAGAGTGTCAAACACGGCTAATAGGTTCGCCATCGTGACATTACCGCTCCCGGCTTCAATGCTCCGTAAGGTGCCACGCGCGATACCGGCCCTCTTGGCCAGGTCCCGCTGCGATAAGCCCAGGAACACCCGGCGCCGAATGACTTTTTGCGCAATCTTTTCGGCAACCTCAAGCTGGCTCATGGCCCAATGGTATAACATATTGTACCAGAGGACAATCTCCGGGAGCTGGTGATAGCGGCCGGCCCGGTTGGGACCCTCAATGGCGCGGGCATAAGGCTGGGCTTACATACCGTTCAGGCGCACCCCGCCACGGGCGGCGACATGGCCGAGGCCGGGATCCGGGCGCCACAGCCTTGGTGAACGCGGCCCGGGGCGGTAAGCTGCACGCATTCCTGACTTCACTATACGGACCGCAACCCATGCTCGTGCTCGGCATCGAGACCTCCTGCGATGACACCGGCGTCGCCCTCTACGACCGCGATGCGGGCCTGCGCGCCCACGCCCTGTTCAGCCAAATGAGTCATGCGCGTTTTGGGGGCGTGGTCCCCGAGATCGCCTCGCGCGACCACATCCAGAAGCTGCTCCCGCTGATCGACACCTTGCTGGCCGACGCGGGGGTAGTCCTCGCTGACGTGGACGCGATCGCCTACACGGCCGGGCCGGGCCTCGCGGGGGCCTTGCTCGTGGGCGCGGCGCTGGCACGCGCGCTCGCCTTTGCGCTCACCATACCCGCGCTCGGCGTGCACCACCTGGAAGGCCATCTCCTCGCGCCGCGACTCGAACGCGAGGCCCCGGATTTTCCGTTTCTCGCCCTGCTGGTCTCGGGGGGGCACACCCTGCTCGCCGACGTCCAAGGCCTCGGGCGCTATACGATCCTTGGCGAATCGCGCGACGACGCCGCCGGCGAGGCCTTCGATAAGAGCGCCCAGGTCTTGGGCTTGGGCTTTCCAGGGGGACCTGCCATCGGCCAGGCAGCGGCACGCGGGCGCCAGACCGATCTCAAGCTGCCGCGCCCCCTCACCGATCGTCCGGGCCTCGAGTTTAGCTTCAGTGGCCTGAAGACCGCGCTCTTGCTGGCCGCTCGCGAACGGCCCTTGGACGACGTGCGGCGCGATGACCTCGCCTACGCCCTGCAAGAGGCGATCGTCGACACCTTGGCCATCAAGTGTCGCCGGGCACTGCTTCAGACAGGCCACGAGCGTCTCGTGATTGCCGGCGGCGTTGGCGCCAACTTGAGGCTGCGCGAGCGCCTCACAAACGACGCGCGCGCCCTCGGCGTCGAACTCTACTATCCACGCCCCGCCTTCTGCACAGACAACGGGGCCATGATCGCCTACGCCGGTTGCTTGAGGCTGGCCGCAGGCCAAACAGGCCATCAAGACTTCGGGGTTCGCCCCCGCTGGCCGCTGAACGAGCTTGCGCCGCCCTAAGCCCCGATCTTGGTCTCGCGGCCCGCGAGGAGATTGCGGATATTGCTGCGATGGCGCCACAAGAGGAGCACGCTCATGGCCGATGTGGCGGCAAAGAACACGCCGACATGGGCGCGCAGGGTCACGGCCACGAGGAAGGGGGCGGCGACCGAGGCGGTGAGCGCCGCAAGCGACGAGTAACGAAAAACTATTGCCACCACAAGCCAGATACCCAGCAGTCCGGCACCCGCCAAGGGATCAATGGCCGTAAGCACACCGAGGGCGGTCGCTACACCCTTGCCGCCGCGAAAACGAAAAAACACGGGATAAATGTGTCCGAGCAGCGCACACAAGGCGACTATCGCCACGAGCCACGGCGCAAGCCCGAGGAGCCGTGCCAAGACCACGGGGAGCACCCCTTTGAGGATGTCGCCGATTAGGGTGATAATGGCGGCCTTCTTGCCCCCGACGCGCAACACATTGGTGGCCCCGGGATTCCCCGAACCCGCGTGGCGCGGATCGGGTAAACCGAGCATCCGGCTTGCCAAAATGGCCGTGGAAAGGGAGCCTAAAAGATAGGCAAGCCCCGGCAAAACATAGGCCCAATTCGAGATATGCGTGACGGCGTTCCCCAAGACAGTAGTGACGTGCTGTATTTACACGATCTGGAAGCGGATTGCATCATCGGGATCTGGGACTGGGAACGCCAGACTCGGCAGACCATCGTCTTCGATCTCGACATGGCGGTCGATATTCGTGCCGCCGCCGCATCCGACGACATCCGCGACGCGCTTGACTATAAGGCGGTTGCCAAACGCGTCGTCGCATTCGTGGAGTCCTCGGAGTTTCGTCTCGTCGAGACCCTCGCGGAGCGCGTGGCGGAACTCGTCTTGCAGGAATTTCCAGTCCCCTGGCTGCGCCTGCGCCTCGATAAGCGCGGGGCGATCCGCGGCGCAGGTCAGGTCGGACTTGTCATCGAACGAAGCCGCACTACCCCCTGACGCGGTTACCCACAGAAATCCCGATAAACGCGCTCAAAAGGAGTTATTGCCTCATGCCCATGACGTTCCGCGCCACCGCCTTGATTGCCGCCTTGTCACTCTCCAGTGCCCATGCCGCCGGGTTTTACGTAGGCGCCAATGTCGGCGCCTCCGACGCCCAGAGCCTCGGCAATGCCGCCAGCGCCGGAATCTATGCGGGGTACGCCATTGACTCCTGGGTGACCCTGGAGGCCGGTTACAATCGTCTCGGTCGCTGGCTCGGCCACGATCAAGGCCAACCCTACACGACGATCGTCAACAACGTCGACGTTTCGCTGACCGCGGGACCCCGGTTCGACCGGCGGTTCCGAGCCTACGGACGCATAGGCTTCGTGGACTGGTCCACGATAGGCACTGGGGGCGGTGGCGAACATAGGGTCACAGGCAGCTCTGCGCAGAATGACATGCTGGAGGAACTGCACCAAGGGTTTTACGGCGTAGGCGTCTCCTATCGCCTGCGACACCGCATCGGTCTGCGTCTTGAATACCGTATCTACCGGGCCATGGCCGTCAACGGCCACGATCTCGACATAAGCTCGCTGCTGCTCGGCGCCACCTACCACTTCGGCTAAGGCGCGCCCTGGGCCATGAGGTTCCGCGCAGGCGGCGCCGCACCTGGTCGAGCCTCGTTCACGCAAGCGGCGCCTGCCACGCCGACTTGGGGTGGGGATGGCCAGATGCCCGAACCCTCAAAGCACGGTCGAACGCCCGCCATCGACCGCTAATATCTGACCTGTCACATAAGGGGCGTCCAGGAGCAGAAAGGTGGTGGCGCGCGCGATATCCTCGGGGGAGCCGGTACGGTGTAGAGGGATTTGCGCCAGCACACGCTCACGCTCGGCTGGGTCGGCGCCCGCCTCGGGCCACAGGATGGCGCCGGGCGCCACACCATTGACGCGCACCTCCGGGGCCAATTCGCGCGCGAGCGACTGCGTCAACATGGCAAGCCCGGCCTTGGCGATGCTGTAAATGGGGTAATCCTTGAGCGGGCGGGCGGCATGGATGTCGATGAGGTTGACGATGGCGCCGCCGTGCTCGGCGAGGTGCGGCGCGGCGCTACGACTCAAGAAGAACGGCGCGCGCAGGTTGGTGCCGAGAAGGTCGTCCCATTGGCCGACCGTCGCCTCCTGGAGCGGCGTCGGGTAGAAGGTCGAGGCGTTATTGACGAGCATGTCGAGGCGCCCGAAACGCGCAAGCGCCTCATAGATCAGGACGCGCGGGGCGTCTTCGCTCAGGATATCGGCGCGAATGAGGCTCACGCTGCCGGGGCGCGCCGACTCGAGTTCCGCGCGCAAACACTCCGCCTCATCGGCCGAGGAGCGGTAATGCAAGACGATCGATAGGCCGCGGGCGTGCAGTTGGCGGACGATGGCCGCGCCCAGCCGCCGCGCCCCACCCGTCACCAATACCACCCGTTTCGACACCTGCATGGCCTCCTCCTTTTGTGACAAAATGGCCGATATTCCCTTAATGGTCTCATAACTATGTCCGGTTCTTCGCTTCCCGCATGGGCTGCGCTCACACCCCCGGAAAAGGCTGCGCTCGCGCACAATGAACGGGTCCTCGATGTGCGCCTCGCCCAAGGACCGGTCGCCTTCGCCGATTATATGGAATGGGCACTCTATGACGATGAGTGCGGCTACTACGCCCGACGCGAGGTCTTCGGGGCGCGTGGCGATTACGTCACAGCCCCCCTCATATCCACACACTTGGCCCGCGCCCTGGCGCGCCAATGGACGCCGATACTCATCGCGCACGGAGGCTCCATTATGGAGGCAGGTTCGGGAAACGGCCAGTTGGCGATCGACACCCTGAAGGCCCTGGGTGAGGCCGGCACGCTCCCCGAGCGCTACTGGATGATAGAGCGAAGCGCGCGCCTACGCGCCATCGCACGGGAACGTGTGGCGGCGGAGATTCCGCAATGGGCCGACCGGGTCTTCGCGGTGGCCGACTGGCCCGACGCCGAGGCCTCGATCATCGTCGCCAACGAGATCCTCGATGCGCTCCCGGCGGCGCGTTTCCGCATGCGGGGCGGACGCGCCCATACCCTGCTCGTGACGCGCGATGAGGCTGGGGCCCGAGCCTTCGCCGAAGGCCCCGAGGACAGGTCTGCGACCGCGGCGCTGGCTGATTTGGCGCTGGTCGATGGCTACGAGTCGGAGACCTTGCCACAGGCCCGCGACTTTCTGCGGCAGGCCTCGGATCATCTGGCGCGCGGCGTGATCCTCTTGATCGATTACGGCTTCCCGCGTTCCGAGTTCTATCACCCGGATCGCCACCAAGGCACGCTCATGTGTCACTTCCACCAACAGGCCCATGGTGATCCCCTGATCCTGCCGGGCCTGCAGGACATTACGGTGCACGTCGACTTCACGGCCATCGCGCACGCGGGCCGGGCGCTGGGGCTCGATCTCGCGGGCTACACGAGCCAAGGGGTCTTTCTCCTGGGGCTTGGCATCGGCGAGGACCTGCCCACAGACGAGTTCGAGGCCTTGCGAGAGATCCAGGCGGTCAAGCGTCTCACGCTCCCGCACGAGATGGGCGAACTCTTCAAGGTCATAGCCTTCGAACGCGGCTACAAGGCCCCGCTTCGGGGCTTCCGCCTGCTCGACCGCAGCCGCGCGCTCGCCTGAAAAGGCGCGCCCGCCCGCCAAGACCCTCCCTCCAACCGCGTCCCGCGTAAGGCGCGCGGGCAAGGCCGCCTCCTCAGCCGGCCTTGCGCAACTTCAGGTAGATCTGCGGCAGCCGCGCTGGCAGCGCATCCAGGGTGTCGACGACCAAGAAATGACCCCGGCCGAAGATACGCTCCAGATAGGGGGCCCCAGCCGGATCGAGGGTGATGCAAAACGCGTGGACGCCCTGATCCGCCGCCTCCTTCACGGCCATGCGCGTGTCTTCGTGGAGGTAACGCTCGTCGCCGCCGTCATCGTAGTCGGCCGGGCGCCCATCGGAAAGGATGAGCAGCAGGCGACGCTCGGTGCCACTGTCGGTCAGGCGCATGCAGGCGTGGCGAATGGCTGCGCCCATGCGTGTCGCAAGCCGCCCCGACAGCCCGCCCACGATGGCCGCCTGTTTGGATGTGAAGCGCTCATCGAAGTCCTTGATCGGATAGTAGCTCACCGCATCGCGGTACTTGGAGGCGAAGCCGGCGATGGCATAGGGGTCGCCCACCTCCTCGAGGCTCACGGCAAACAGCAGGAGCGCCGCCTTGATGCGATCGACGACGCGCCCCACGCCGTCGGCTGCCTGCTGCATGATGGATGTGGAAAGGTCGGCGAGCAGCAGCACCGCCGTGTCGCGCACAAGCGGGCGCCGCTTGCGAAACACGAGGGGCGCGGGCGAGGCCCCGGCGCGCCGATCCACGACATAGGCGACGGTTGCGTCCAGATCGAGTTCCTCGCCCTCGTGCTGGCGCTTGCGCGGGGCCATGCGGCGCGGCTTCTCGGCCTGGATGGCGCGTCGAAGTCTGCCCAAGACCCGCGCATGGCGGGCGAGCAAATGCTCCGCGCAGGCCGCGTCCCGCTCCATCAGGGGTCGCTCAATCACGCGCGTCCAATCGCGCCGATAGACCTGCTCGCGATAGTCCCACTCCGGATACGGAAGTCCCGCACCTGCCGGCCGCAGCCTGCGAACGCGTGCCGACACGATGTGTGGCTGGGGCCGCCCGGCGCCTACGCGCCCACCCGACCCGCTGGTGTCCTCGGGCGGGATCGGCGTGTCCGGGTCGTGACCGGCGCTTAACGGTGCCGGCCGCGTGGGCGTAGGCTCCGGGGCCTCCGCCACAGCCCCGCCGTCTGGCTCTGGTATCTCGGCGGGCGCGGCCGGCCGTGGATAGACAGGTCGCCCTTGGTTGGGAGAGCGACCGGGGAGGTAGGCGGCGTCGCGGTCAGCAAGCCCTAATGCCGGAAAGCGACCCTCCCGATACAGCGATTGCGCCGCTACGAAGGACGTAACGAGATCGGCGTCGCGCGCGAGCAAGGCCGCCCAGGGGGCCACGGCGACCTCGCGCCCTGCCAACACAGAAAGGCTCTCCCGCCCGAGATCGAAGTAGGCCGCCGCCGGCCCCTCTGGACGCGTCGTGGCAAGCGCCATGAGGCGCTCGACATGATTCGGCATCAGCGCCTGAATTCGCGCATCCACGCGAAAGTCCTCGCACAGATCGAACAGAACCTGGAAACGCACAAGGTCCTCGCCGAAGGCCGCGAAGAGTGGACGCCAGGTCACGCGCTGATCGGCATCGAGCGGCGGGTGCGTCATCCCCGCCTGCGCGAAGAGCCGCGCCAAGACCTCGGCATCATAGGTCCCGAAACGCAGATGCCCGGCATGATGCAAAAGCGCCGCGAGCGCGTGCTCACGCGTTGGAAACGCGGGCGGCACAAACAAGGTACGGCCGTCGGTCTCGACAAAGGCGGGCCCGTCTACACTGAGCCCACGGGGCGCGAGAGACGGCGTCAACGAAAAGGCGGCGTGCGCGATCAGGACGAGAAAGCGTTCATGCTCGGCGCTGCGAAATCCCGGAAGCACCGCCATCAGGGCCTCATCACTGTCGGGGCCCTCCATACGAAAATAGGCCTCACCGCGCAAACGACCCGATTTCAGAATGTCGGCGCCACGCTTGAGCCAGCCATCGATCGCGCCCGGCCCCAAGAGCGTACGTACCTTGATCGCACCGTTTAACGCAAGCGCGGGGGCAAGGCCGCGATCGCGGGCGGCGGCGAGCGGCTCAAGGATCTCGGAGAGACCGGCAAAGCCGCGTCCAGCGGTGAGGCTTGAGATCGGGGCCTGAAAAAAGACCTCGGCGTTTTCCGGGGATCCGCGTCCCCACGCGATGCCGATGGCCCCCCAGCGACGACCACCCTCGACACCGAGCTCCCGCACCGCCGCCGCCAGGCCGTCGAGATAGGCGATCAAGGCCTTCCAGGCCCCTCGAATCGCGAGGAAATCACGCGCCTGCTCGATCCAGATGTCGGCCGCGCCCAACTCCCGAACAAGCCCAGGGCTTGCCCGCAGAAAGGCCTTGCCGGCCTCGCGGTCATAGAAGAATAGGTCCCGGCCGGTCTCGGCCCAGAGGGCAATGGTCTCGGCACCGTGCGGGGCCATGGCCGGCAGCGCCGCGCAGAGATCGCGATGCGCGACGAAGCTCAACTCCTTCAGCTCGTCCAAGACGAGTGCGAGCCGCACCTCGGGATCGCCTGTCATGCCGTGGACAAATGCGCCTTCACGATCTCGCGCAAGGCCATGGCAAGCTCGATATCGTCAGTCAGGGGGCTTACGAGTGCCGCCTCGCCCGCATCCAAGGGAGGCAGGCCTGCGGCGATGAGCGATCCCGCATAGACCAGCGAACGCGTCGAAGTCGCCTCGTCCAGACCATGATCCTTGAGGGCGCGGGCCTTGTGGGCGATCGCCACGAGCCGCGCGGCGATATCGGCATCCAACCCCCCCACCTCGTTTTGCACGATGCGCGTCTCGGTCTCGGCATTCGGATAGCGGAAGTCGATGGCCACGAAACGCTGCTTGGTCGACGGCTTCAAGTCCTTCAAGACCGTCTGATAGCCCGGGTTGTAGGAGATGACGAGCAGAAAATCCTCGTGGGCCTCAATCTCGACGCCACGCTTCTCGAGCGGCAGGCGCCGCCTATGGTCGGTCAGCGGGTGGATGATGACCGTGGAATCGGTGCGGGCCTCGACGATCTCGTCGAGATAACAGAGGGCGCCAACCTTCACCGCGCGGGTGAGCGGCCCGTCCTGCCAGACGGTCGATTCGCCTTCGAGCAGGAAACGGCCGACGAGGTCGGCGCTCGTTAAGTCCTCGTGGCAGGCCACCGACACCAGCGGTCGCCCAAGACGGTGGGCCATATGCTCCAAAAAACGGGTCTTCCCGCAGCCCGTCGGCCCCTTCAGCATCACTGGCAGCCGCCTGCGCCACGCCGCCTCGAATACCGCGATCTCGGTGCCCTGAGGCTCATAATAAGGGCCGTTTCCGGCCTCGGGGGCCTGCACGATGTCGCGTTCCACCCCTCGCAATCGTTCTATCAAGCCGCGCATGCCCATCCCTCATCTATAAGAAACTTATGATACATCCGGGGGCCTGAAATACCACGGGCGGGCGCAGGATGACCCGCACATCGCTGGGGCAAGGGCGCGCGACCCTGGACCATCCGGGGCTGGCGGCCTTCAGGCTCAGCGGGCCACCTTCAATGCCGCTATGAGGCGCGTGCGCGCGGCGCGCACGCGTTCCTGAATCTGCTCTCCGGCCAAGCCCTGCGCGGCCCACTCGCGTCCGGATACGCCGGCGGCGGCATCCCGGACTGTCCGCAGCCAGCGCGCCTGGGGGTAGTCCGTGTCCTCAAGACCGGCGCGCCCACGAGCATCGGCCTCGCACGCCCCGAGAAACTCCTCGAAGCGCTCGGGCCGGCGAAAGCCATCGACCGCCTCGACGAGACGCAGGACGGTCGCGGCCTTAAGCCGCAAAGCGTCATGGGCCAGTAGATGATGGGCCGCCACCGCGCGCGCCAGCGCCCGGTATTCGACGGGGGCCTTCAGGCGCGCGCAGAGCGCCTCCACGAGCGGTACGCCCCGCGCCTCGTGACCCTTATGCGAGGGCCATTCCTCGCGCGGCGTGAGCCCCTTTCCGAGATCGTGCAAGAGCACGGCGAAGCGCGCGCGAGCCGAGAGTCCGAGCACCGCCGCCTGACGCAGCGCGAGCAAGACATGGACGCCGGTATCCCCTTCCGGGTGGTATGCGGGGGGTTGGGGGACGCCGAACAGCCGATCGATCTCCGGAAATTGTGCCGCCAAGGCCCCGCAGGCGCGCAAGACCTCCACGAACAGCCACGGATGGGGCTCGGCGAGCGCCCGATCGAGTTCGGTAAAAACACGCTCGGGCACCAGTGCCGCCACCTCGCCGGCGCCGACCATGGCACGCATGAGCGCCATGGTCTCGGACGCCACGGTAAATCCGAAGCGGGCGGCGAAACGCGCAACCCGCAATATCCGCACCGGATCCTCGGCGAACGCCGGACTCACATGTCGCAAAATCCCGCCCCGCAGATCGGCGAGCCCGCCGTAGGGATCGACGAGCGTGCCGTCCGCACCACGGGCCATGGCATTGATGGTGAGATCCCGCCGCCGCAGATCCTCATCCAAGGTCACGTCGGGGTCGGCGTGGACCACGAAACCGCGGTAGCCGGGGGCGGTCTTGCGCTCGGTGCGGGCAAGCGCGTACTCGCAGTGGGTCTCGGGGTGCAGAAAGACCGGGAAGTCCGCGCCAACGCGCCGAAACCCCAAGGCCTCCATCTCTTGCGGGCTACTGCCGACCACGACATAATCCCGATCGATGACCGGTCTCCCGAGGAGTTCATCGCGGACCGCGCCGCCTACCAGATAGGTTTCCATGTGCCTCGCGATCGAATCGGCCTAGTGCGGCATTGTATCGGCTTCCCGGCCGTCCTGCTCGCGGTCTGCGCCTTGTCGGGTTGCGCGCTCCCCTACTATGCCCAGGCCATCGGCGGCGAGGCCGCGATCATGCGCGCCGAGCGTCCGATCACCCGCGTCCTGGCCGACCCCACTGCGGCACCCACGCTCAAAGACCGCCTGCGCTACGTCCTTGCGGTGCGGCGATTCGCGCGCGAGCGACTCGGACTCGCACTCCATGGCGACTACCGCACCTACGCCGACCTGCATCGCCCCTACGCCGTCTGGAACGTCTTTGCCGCCCGCCCCTTTCGCCTGACCCTGAAACGCTGGTGCTTCCCGTTCGCGGGCTGTGTCGCCTACCGCGGCTATTTCTCGCAGAAGGCCGCCACGCGCTATGCACAGCGCTTGGCGCGCCAGGGTGACGACGTTTTCGTGGGGGGTGTGCCGGCCTTCGCCACGCTCGGCTATCTACGCGATCCGGTCTTGAGCACCTTCATCGGCTATCGGCGGACCGAGATCGCGCACATCATTTTCCATGAACTGGCGCACGATCTCCTCTACGTACCCAACGCCACGACCTTCGACGAATCGTTCGCCGACACCGTCGCCGCCGTGGGGGTCAAGCGCTTCCTGAGAGACGAGGGGACCGCAAGCGAGCGCTTAGCCTACCGACGACTTCGCGTCCGTCACGAAGAGGTGCTTGCGCTCATGCGTGCCTGCCAGGCGCGGCTCGCGCGCATCTACGCGGATCCGACCTTGAGCCCCAGCGAGCGCGCCCAGGCCAAACACGCCTCTTTCCAGGCCCTACGGCGCGGCTTCCTTGGACTGGCGCGAGACTGGCACGGCGATCACGGCTATGGGGCGTTCTTTCGGGGACCCCTGAATAATGCCGTGCTCGGGGCGTATATGAGTTATGAAGGTCTGGTGCCCGCGTTCCGGCGCTTGTTGGCCCTGGAAAACGGCGACCTGCCGGCGTTCTTCCGGGCCGTGCGCTGGTACGCGCACCTCCCCGCACCCTTGCGGGACCGGGAACTCAATAGCCGACGGGGTCTAGTCGAGCGCCTGTCCACCTTTCAACAAACGAAAACGCGCCACACCCTCCAGGGATCCCGGAAGGATGCTGTGGGCACGCAGGGCCCGCGCCTGTCGCGCCCGATCCAGCACCGGTCGTACGATCAGACGGAGTCCTTTGAGGTATTTTCCATTCATGGCGCTGATGGCTAGCGTGGCCTGGCGCTCATCGGCTACGGCGACAAAGGCGTATCCACGCGCATCATGATCGTGCGCGCCCGGCACAAGATGCGTGAACACGATGTGCCCGAGACCCTCAAAGATGACCTCGAGATCGGCCTCCGTGACCGTCCGCGACAAATTTCCGATGTACACATTCATGACTTGAGCGTCCCCTCGCAGGCCCAGACCATCCTTCCGTCCCTTGTTAGACGTTAGCAGACGACGGGGGTGGCCGACATGTCCCCTTCGTCCTTCCGTCCAAAGGGTGCGACCGCACGTCAGGCGCAGCCGCGATCGAGCGCCTCCAAAGCCTCACGAAAGGGTCGGGGGGCAACACCCAGGTCGGGCAGGCCAGGCGCGCCCTCGGGACACACCGAGCCCACCTTCAGCGTGCGCCACTGATCCACCGAAAACGGCGTGCCCGGCGCATGTTGAAGAAGACGCGCAAGCAGGAAGCTCATGCGCGCCGATAACCGCCGCGGGCGGGCCCGCCCGCAGAGCGTGGCGATGGCGGCCACGCTATCCCCAAGAGACAGGATCTCCGGCCCGCAAAACCCATAGTCCTGGCCGGCGGCCGCCGTGCGCGCAAGCGCCGTGGCGATCCCACGGGCGACATCGTCCACATACACGGGCGCGATCAGACTTGCGGCAAGCGGCACGGGCAGACCCCAGGGCGCCCAGCGCAGGAGCTTGCGGAAACGGTCGACGAAGTGATCGCCAGGGCCATAGATGACACTGGGTCGCACGACGATGGCCTCGGGCGCGAGCGCCCGCAGGCGCATCTCGCCGCGCCCCTTACTGCACAAATAAGCACTCTCGGAGGCCGCGTCGGCGCCCGCGGCGCTTACCTGCAGCAGGCGCAGTCCACGCCCGGCGCGCGCCATGCGTGCCGGCAACTCCTCGTGCACCCGCGCAAAATCCCCGGGCGCGTGTTCCTTCAGGATACCCACGAGATTGATGAAGGCCTGCGCCCCCGATGCCAACTCCCGCAAGAAGCGCTCGTCATGGACGTCCCCCTCCCACAATTCCAGGCGCGGCAAGACCAGCAGGTCGCGATGACGATCCGGCCTGCGGGTGACGAGCCGCAGCCTGTAACCGCGGCCATGGAGTTCCCTAACGAGCGCGCGCCCGACAAAGCCGCAGCCGCCGAGCACCGCCACGCGCGCGTCGGGCCTAACTCCCATTCACGGCCACCTCCACCGCCGGGGTAACAGGCGCCATGCGATACTTGAGAGCATCCTGGCGACCCTTCAGAAGGTAATCGTATATGGCGGTAAAGGTGAGCACGTTTTTGACGTAGCCGCGCGTCTGGCGGTAAGGGATAGTCTCGATCCAGATGTCCGCCGGAAGCGCGCGCCTCACCGGCAGCCACGAGATCGCCGCCGTGGGCCCGGCGTTGTAAGCCGCCGTCGCCACCGGTTCCTCGCCGCGCGCCCGCAGCAGGACATCCGCCAGATAATGCGTTCCGACATCCACGTTGTTGGCCACGTCGATTAGGTCGCGATCACCCGTGATCGACAGATGGATCTCGCGGGCGGTGATAAATCCGGTTTCGGGCATGAGCTGCATGAGTCCGAGCGCCCCGACGTCGGACCGCGCATCGAAAATGAAAGCGCTCTCCTGCCGGATGATGCCATAGACCCAGGCCGGGTCGATCTTGTTGCGCCCGGCGTCGGCCTCTATGAGGGATCGGTACAGCAAGGGAAAGCGGATCGAGAGCGCGTGTTTGGCCCCGGTGCCGGCCACCGTGAGGATCGCGCAGTCACCCCAACCCCAACGCGAGGCAAGCAGGCCCGCGGCCTCGATCTGGTCCTCGGAAAGGCCGTGCAGGCCCTGAAACCACACGGCGCGCGCCTCGCGATGCTGGTGCAGCCGGAAGAGCTCGCGGGCCAAGCGGATGTCCGGGCGGCGCTCGACCGACCGGATCACGGCCGCAGGCGCGGTCAGGGGGACATTGGGAATATGGTAAGGCAGGCCAAGGCGGCCGGCTGCCAGGAACCCGTAGTACCCGAAATGCCGGGCAAGTTTCGCGAAGATCGCGTGCGCCTGGCGCTTATGGCCCATCGATGCCAGCGCCCGCGCCCGCCAGTACTGCCACTCGTGCGCCTTTTGCACCGCGTGCGGCATGGCGTCGATGAACATCAGTACGTCGCCCCACGCCTGCTCGCGCAGCGCCGCGCGCACCCGCCAGCGCGCGAGCTGGCCATTGCCCTGGCCCTTAGGCACCGCCGCCGCAAGCCAAGACAAGGCCACGGGCAGATGATCGGCCGCGCCGATCAGCCCAAGCCCGCGCAGGACGTAGTTATTGTCTTCACCCAACACCGGTTGCTTGGCCCGCAGCTGCTGCCAGAGGGTCATGGCGAGCGTGGGACTGCGATAGCCAAGCGACACCACCGCTTGGCGCACGATGTGGCGGGCGCGACGCAGGGTAAGCGGGTAATCGAGGTGCGCCAAGGTTTGGGCGGGATGCGCCGAAAGCGCGAGCCATCGCGCGACCCATAAGGCGTGGTCCGGGGACAGCGCCGCCTGGAGGCGCTTCAAAAGCTTCGTATTGCCCGCGCGCATGGCGAGCTTGGCACGTGCCCACAGATGCGCCTGGTCGGCACCGCCTGCGCGTAGCCAGCGTGCAGTCAGGCCTTGGCAGCTGCGCGGCAGCGACTGGCCGGTGAGCCATACTGCCTGCACCGCTGCCGCCACATTCTGTCCGCTGCGCGCGCGGGCGACGAGATCGTCGCAGTGCAGGGCAACATCGGAGTCGAAAGCAGGCACATAGAAGGCGAGGAAACGTTTGTCTTCGTGACGGCGGGCCAAGAATTTGAGCCAAGCGCGCCTCAGTTTCACGGCGACCGGGAGCTGGCCGTGGCGCGCGAGAAAAGCAGCGACCGCTTGTGGCCGGTCATGGCGCATGCGGTCCATGAGATAGTGGTAGCGGAGATAAGGCCGGGCGATATACCCGTCCATCTCGCCGTATAGCTGGCGGAAGCGATCGTAGCGCTCCTCATTCAGCGCCGTAAGGGCCTGCTGGTAACGGGCCCGGTCGAGCCCGAGGGAAGTGGTGCCGGCGTGAGCTATGCTGGAAAACGCCAGGGCGAGAACGAAGATTCGGACGACGCGCACGGGCCTGACTTAGGTGACGAGAAGAAATCACTATACTTGAGCCTACGAACCGTGCAAAGGATCGCATCATGCCATTCGACAGCATCAACCCGGCGACCGACGAAAGGGTCGCAAGCTTCCCGGAAACGAGTTCCAAGGAATTAGAAGCGGCGCTTACACGCGCCACACACGCCGCGTCGCAGTGGCAAAGGCGGAGTGTCGGCAAGCGCGTAGCACTCCTACAGGCGGCCGCCGCGATACTGCGCGCCGACTCGGAGCGCTACGCGGGGATCATTACCCTTGAGGTCGGGAAACCCATCGCGGAGGCCCGCGGCGAGATCGAGAAATGCGCGTGGGCCTGCGATTATTACGCCGAAAACGGCGAACGCCTCCTGCGAGACGAAAGCATCGACATCCCGGACGCGCAGGTATCCGTCGCCTTCTTGCCGCTTGGCGTCGTGCTCGCCATCATGCCGTGGAACTTTCCGTTCTGGCAGGTGTTCCGCTTTGCGACCGCCGCGCTCACAGCCGGCAACGCCGCCCTCCTAAAACATGCCGCCAACGTCCCACAGTGCGCCTTGGCGATCGCCGAGGTCTTCGAGCGGGCCGGCGCCCCCGAGGGGCTGTTCCAATCCCTGATGATCCGCGCGCCAGCGGTGGCAGCCTTGATAGAGGACCCGCGCGTGCATGCCGTGACCCTCACCGGCAGCGAGGCCGCCGGACGCGCGGTGGCGGCCGTCGCCGGACGGGCCCTGAAGAAGACCGTGCTCGAGCTCGGTGGTTCGGACGCCTTCATCGTGCTTCCCGACGCCGATCTCGAAGCGGCCGCCGAAGCGGCGGTTCGATCCCGCTACCAGAATGCCGGGCAGAGCTGCATCGCGGCCAAGCGTCTCATCCTCGTGGAGGCCATATCCGAGCCTTTCCTGGAACGATTCGAGACGCATGCCCAGGCCTTGAAGGTGGGCAACCCCAGCGACGAGACGGTGCGCATGGGTCCGCTGGCCCGTCACGACCTGCGTGCCGCCCTCCATGAACAGGTGGCGGACGCGCTGAATCAGGGGGCCGTGGCGCGGTTCGGCTGCCGAATCCCCGCGGGCCCCGGCAACTACTATCCGCCGTCCCTCCTCGACCACGTGCGCCCGGGGATGCGGGCTTATGCTGAGGAGCTCTTCGGGCCCGTGGCCATCGTCTTGCGCGCGCGCGACGCGGAACATGCGTTGGCCGTGGCCAACGACAACCGTTACGGCCTCGGGGCGAGCCTCTGGACGCGAGACACGGTCCAGGGGGCAGCGCTCGCGCGACGGCTGGAATCGGGGTCGAGTTTCGTAAATGCCATGGTCAAAAGCGACCCCAGGGTCCCCTTCGGGGGCGTAAAGGCCTCGGGGTATGGGCGCGAACTTGCCCTCTACGGCGTTCGCGAATTCATGAACATCAAAACCCTATGGATCGCGCCATGAAAGCCCCGTGGCCGACAACGTCCGGCGCCGACCACGGGGCCCCAAGCATGGTCTAGAACCGCAGCACGAGGTCACCGCTATAGAGCTGCGTGTTGTTGTTGGGGATGCGAAACTCCTGCCATTCTCCCCGGAAGGCCACGTGCCGGGTCACATAATACTGGATACCAGCCCCGTAGTCGGGGTGGGTTTGATCGCGCGTGACAGTGGTGGAGATCGGCGTGATGGTGCGCGTATGGAACCGCGAGGCACCCCCCTCTATGAAGAGCGAGAGGCGTGACGTAAACGGGAATGAGAGCAGCGCATTCAAGTCATAACCGCGATTGCGCACCTGCTCCGACCCTATCGGCGTCGAAATCGTGTCGGTGCCGAAATTCAGGTAATCCGCCTGAATGGCGAAGAAGCGGTCGAAGGCCAGTCCCATGAAGGCCTTCCACGCCCCCTGCGTACCACTGAAGTTGGTGAAAGGTTTCGGGAGATTGCTATTGTTAAGCCCGCGATTGCGGGCAACCCCGCCGCCGGCGCCGATATAAAGCCCGGCTTGCGAAAAACCCCCGTCATGGGCCAACGCGATCACCGGCGCAAGCGTCAACGCCGCCGTCATCCCTGTCTTAAGTAACGCTCCTTTTCTGATCATTGCTGTCCTCCGTTTTCAATGTCCTACGGTTGGACAAGAAAAACCCCTGCCCATCTTTGTCGTTCGTCATTGTAGAAGGGCGGCTCACAACGCGTATCCGGCTTAAGAGGCGATTCGGCTTGGAGAATTTCACGGAAACGTGCGCGAGCGTGGACGACGACCGGCGCTAGAGGACCGATAAGGAACGCGCGACGAAGGCCTTCAGGTAAGCGGTCTCCGGGATTGCCGGATGCACCGGGTGATCGGGGCCCTGGCCACCCTCGTCCACGAACTGCAGCCCCCGCTTGAGGCGGGCGGCCGCCTCTGCCACGGCCCGCGCGAGAGCGTGACGCTCAAGATGATACGAACACGATGCCGAAAGCAGCACCCCGTCATCACCCAAGACCGCGAGCGCCGCCTCGTTCAACCGCTGATAAGCGGCGAGCCCCGCCTCATAATCCTTGCGCCGCTTAATGAGGGCCGGCGGATCCACGATAACTACGTCAAAGCGTTCACCGGCCCCGCGAAGCTCCCGTAAGACATCGAAGGCATCACCCTGAATGGCGCGAACGTGTCCCGCCACCCCATTATCGGCGGCATTGCCGCGCGCATAAGACAGCGCGCGTTCGGAGGCGTCCACCAGAGTCACATGATCGGCCCCGTGGGCGGCGGCCTGAATCCCGAAGCCGCCCACATAGGTGAAGAGGTCCAGCACCCGGGCGTGCGTGACATACGGCAGGAGCCGCGCACGATTCGGCCGCTGATCATAGAACCACCCGGTCTTCTGGCCCGCGCCCAGCGCCACCCGGAACCGGCAGAGGCCCTCAATCACCGTGGTCTCGGCCGGCGGCTCGCCGAGCACTGCCTCGACATAGGTGGGGAGGCCCTCGAGGGCGCGGCTCGCGGTATCGTTGCGAATGAGGATACTGGTCGGACGCACGACCTGCTCCAGGGCCTCGATCACGAGCGGCTTCAGGCACTCCATGCCGGCGGTCGTGAACTGCGCGACTAGCGCATCGCCATAACGATCGACGACAAGACCCGGGAGGCCGTCGGCCTCACCGAAGATGAGCCGGTAGAAGGGCTGGCCGAAGGCACGTTCGCGCCACGCGAGCGCGGCTTGCACACGCGCGACGATCAGATCCCGGCCTATGACCGCACGCGGATCGGCGCTCATGAGCCGCACGCTGATGAGGGACTTCGGGTTCACATAACCCACCCCCAAGGGGCGCCCGCGGGCGCTTTCAACGCACACGAGATCGCCCGGCGTAAAAGCGGTGAGCGCCGTGGCATCACAATCGATCTCGTTGCTGAACACCCAGAGGTGGCCGGCACGCAGGCGCCGATCTTCGCGCGGTCGCAAACGAATAGTAGGGAGAGACATGGCGCCATTATACCAAGGAAGGGTGCGCGGCGCGGCTTGCGGGGTACAATCGGGATTTTGGAAGGCGCCATGGACACGACCGATCTCAGCAATCGCCTCGCAAGCGAGACGAGCCCCTATCTCCGACAGCATGCCGACAACCCGGTGGCCTGGCAGCCATGGGACGACCGCACCCTAAGGGAGGCGCGGCTGGCCGACAAGCCGATCCTGCTATCCGTGGGCTACTCGGCGTGCCACTGGTGTCATGTCATGGCCCACGAGTCCTTCGAGGACGACCGCGTGGCCGCGGTCATGAACCGTCTGTTCGTATGCATCAAGGTCGACCGCGAAGAGCGCCCCGACCTGGACCGCGTCTACCAGGCCGCCCACAATCTGCTTGCGCGCCGCGCCGGCGGCTGGCCGCTCACCATGTTCCTGGCACCCGACGACCTGACGCCGTTTTTTGGGGGGACCTATTTTCCGAAGGAAGCCCGCTTCGGGCTGCCAGCGTTCCCCGACCTGCTCGTGCAAGTGGAGCACTACTTCCGAGAACATCGCGCGGAACTCACAGCTCAGGCACCGCAGTTGCGCGAGGCCCTGAGGGCCGAGGGGCGTGCCAACCCCCGCGGTGGTGTCCAAGCAGCGGACACATCCGAGGCCCTGCGCGCGCTCACCGAGCTCAAAGGGCAGTTCGATGGGGCAAACGGCGGGTTCGGAGGTGCCCCGAAGTTCCCTCACCCAGGCGGCGTGCGAAGGCTTCTGCTCGCCTCCCCGGGCAAGCCCGATCCTGAGGCGCTCTCCATGGCGCGCGCGAGCCTGCGCGCCATGGCCGACCGTGGACTCTATGATCACCTCGAAGGGGGCTTTTTTCGGTATAGCGTCGACGCGCAGTGGCACATCCCGCACTTCGAAAAGATGCTCTATGACAACGCCCAACTGATCCCGCTGTATGCCGAGGCCTTTCTGGCCACCGGCGACAAGCGCTTTCGAGACGTCGCGATCGAAGCGGGCGACTGGGTGCTCGGGGCCATGCAGGCCCCCGAGGGCGGCTATTACGCCACCCTGGACGCCGACAGCGACGGCGAGGAAGGGGCCTTTTATCTCTGGCAACGGTCCGAGGTCGAGGCGCGGCTCGGCGCGGACGAGGCCGCCGTGGCGGTTTCGTATTTCGGGCTGGACCTGCCCCCCAACTTCGAAGGGCACGCCCACCACCTCATGATCGCGCGCCCCCTCGATGAGGTCGCCGCACGTCTCGGCGTGCCGGAAGACTTGGCCGCCCAACGCCTGGCGCAAGCCCGTGCTCAACTCGCGGCCATCCGCGCCACGCGCCCGAAACCCTCGCGCGACGATAAGATCTTAACGGCATGGAACGGGCTCATGATCAAGGCGCTGGCGCGTGCCGGGCGGCTCTTGGGCATCACGCGCTTCGTGGATTCCGCGCAGCGGGCCTGCGACCGGATGCGCCGGGATCTCTGGGATGGGACGCGTCTGGCCGCCGTGACCAAAGACGGTCGCACGAGTCCCTACGGCTACCTGGACGACTACGCCTTCCTGCTCGACGGTGTGCTCGAGCTCATGATGGCGCGCTGGCGAGACGCCGATCTGGCATTCGCGCGGGCCTTGGCCGCACGCATGATCGCGGATTTCGCCGACACCGAAGAGGGTGGGTTCTACTTCACGGCCAGCGACCACGACACCCCCCTCTATCGGCCCAAGACCTTCTCCGATGACGCCCTGCCCTCGGGTAACGCGGTGGCCGCCTCGGCGCTTTTGCGCCTCGCCCACCTGCTCGCAGACCCCGCGCTCGAGGCGCACGCAGAGCGCGCCGTCGCGGCAGGCAAAGGGGCGCTTGCCCACTACCCCTCGATGCACACCACGCTCATCGAGGCCTGGGAGGACGCGACCGACCCACCACCCATCATCATCCTGCGCGGGGCGGCGGGCCCTCTCGTCCAATGGCAGGAACGCGCCCGCAAAGACTTCGCCCCGCGCCGTTCGGTGTTCGCCATCCCCGAGGATGCGCGCGACCTGCCCGAGGGGCTCGCCGCACGCGCCCCGACAGGCCCTATAGTGGCCTACGCCTGCCAGGGCTTGCATTGCGAGGCGCCAGTGACCGAAGAACAGATGTTCGAGGCCTTGCTCGCGCGCACCACCCTTTAGCAGAATAACGAACGGCACCGTGGAGGAAACACCGTCATGCCCATGAGTCTTGGCGATTTCGTCGCACAGGCCCGCAGTCGCATCCAGGAAATCGCGCCCGACGAGCTCGACCGCCTGCTCGAGGACAATGAGGCTGTCCTCATAGTCGATATCCGCGAACCCGCAGAGTTCGAGGGCGGCCATATCCCAGGCGCGACCCTGATCCCGCGCGGGACCCTCGAACAGGCGGCGGACCCCAAGAGTCCGCACAGGGTGGAGCCCTTGTGCTCGGCCCAAGGGCGGCGTGTGGTGCTCTATTGTGAGTCGGGGACCCGCAGCGCGCTGGCCGCCGATACCCTGCAACAGATGGGCTTTACCGAGGTCGCGAGTCTCGCGGGCGGCTGCGTGTTGTGGGAGGCGGAGGGTTTAGTCTTGGTCGGGAGATAGGCGCGGCTCTCCGCCGTGACGGTCCACGATGCGATATACCGATCCGGCTGCAGCCGCCCGCACTTTTCGTTCGAACATCTCGGTCGCGCTGCGGTCGCGGGCTGAAACCATTGCAAAAAACGGTTGCACGCGAACCCCCCATTCGGACGCCACCCGCCCCACATCCGGATGTTGGACTAGGTGACGCGTGCCGTCGGCGACCTTGTCACGAACCGCACCCGGGCACCGGCATGCATCGGTTGCCAGCCGCCCCCGCTGCGTAAGGCGATAGCGCTCCCCACCACAACTCACGCGTACGCCGCGTCAGTCGGCCGCCCGATGGCGCGCACGAGAGCGGCTGTAGGCCCAAGCCTCACTTCGGGGCCGGGAGATGGAGTAGGCGTTCGGAACGCCAAACCCGCACGATCCGCACCTTCCGGGGGTCGCGCCGATACACGATACGAAATGGCGGATGGATGAGTTCCCGCAAGAATGGTTGCCCAAATTCAGGTACCACCCGTCCCATATCCGGATGCTCGACCAAACACGGGATCCGGTTGAGGATCTCCTTCACGAAACGCACCCCGACCTCTGGCACCCCTTGCTCCATGTACCAAATACGCACGTCCTCGAGATCTCGAAGCGCGGATTCGGCAAGACTCAGGACTATGGGAGACATGACTTAGAATCGGTCCCTGGACGCTCTAGCTGAATCGGGTTACGTAGACTACTCGCGCCATAAAACGTGCCAAGCGCTCACAGAACAGCCGGGACGCGATAAGCGCTCGTTGCCGTTTGCGCTGCTCGAAGCCTCCCGAGGGATTATCCCGAACGCCGAGCTTCATGGGTCGCGGTCCTCATTGTGTCTATCGACGCGCCTATCGGCCTATCCGCTATTCCAGACTGAGCCGCCTCTTCGCCTCGGCAAGCGACATCTCACGCCCCTCTTCCAAATCCGCGAGTCCCGCGACCACGCCCCGGAGGAAGGCCCGCTCCTCCTCGGTCTTCTCGTAATCCGCAACCGATTGGACGACTGCGACTCCGCGGCCCCGGCTGGTAAGCAGCACGGCGCGATGGGCATCCGTCACATGCTTCACAACACGGCCCGGATTCACCTTCAGATCCGCCAGAGGCACCACGTCTTCGGAAAACTTGATACTCATAAGCGCCTCGAAAAAGACCTGTTAACAGGAGCTAATTTATCAGAGGCGAACAGGTCCTGCAACGATATCAAGAAGGAGATGTAACGACGCACGGCCCCTCAGCCCTGTCGCGCGACCGACGCCTGGGCGGCGGGCCGAACCGCCGCCTCTTTGCCCCGCCCGAACCACTGGACGAAGGCGGTACGTGGCGGCGCGACATGGGCCTCGGCGAGCGTTCTCCGATCTTCCATGCTCTGCTCATGGAAATTTCCGACATTGCGTGCCACGGCCTCCTGGGAACGCTCCATCAGTCCAAGATAGGCCTCGGCGTCCAGGGGCATCTCCAGTTCCCGGCGAATAGCCACATTGGCACGCACGACCAGCGCCCCAAAGGCGATCCCGGCATTGGCCGCGTCGCGCAGCAACTTGGCCTCGGCCACCAATAGCGCCTGCTTCAAGTCGCGCATACGCTCGATGGCGCCCTCGATCGCGGTCTGGGCCTCGGTCAATATCTGGTTCTGCACGTCCCAGAAGGCCGACTGCGTGGCCTGCGCCTGATCCATCTCGCGCATCCGCGCGAGCGCCTCGTCGCGCCGCCCGCCGGCCGCCTCGATCACAAGCTCCTGGACCTTGATCTCTTCTTTCAGCCGCTTTACGGGCAACTGCTCGACCCCGAGATCGGCGACACTGCGCACGAAGAACTCGTTGGCGGTGACGACCGCCTCCACGGTGGGCATGGACCCCACGATATGCACCTTGTTCAGGTCGCCCCCTATGCCCCGGATGAGCGCTTCGTGCTGACCTGTCCCCAGATCGTCGCGCGCGAACGCCCCCAGATACTCCTGGGCGTGGGCCAAGGCCTCTGCTGACTTGAGGTAGACCTCGCGACGCAGCGCCATATCGCGCTCGCGATCGCGCATAAGGGCATCATGACGCAGACGCTCACCGTTGCGTTCGGACTCACTGCGGTTTTGCATGTAGAGCCCGCTTAGTGTGATGGTCGACCCGGTGGTGATCGCATAAAAAATGGCCGGCACGGACTTCAGTAAGGCAAACACCGATTCCAGCAACATGTAGAGATGCCCTCAGTCAGTTCAGACGATACCCGAAGACCTTGGCGAAACGTTCGCCGAAGGCCTCGGCGTCTATGGTGTGATTCTGTGTCCCGTTGTACTCAATCTTCAGAGAGCCGAGGAGCGATGCCACGCGCCCACTCGTCTCCCAATCAAAGCCCTTTTCCAATCCAAAAAGCAGGCCCGCGCGGTAAGCGTCACCACAGCCGGTTGGATCGCAGACCTTGTCCGCGCGCACCGGGGGGATGTGATAGACGTGCCCATCGGCATGGATCTCCGAGCCCTCGGCGCCCTTCGTCACAATGAAAGCGCGGGTGCGCGCGGCCAGCTTGGCGATACTGACATCGGTACGGGTCGCAAGCATCTGTGCCTCGTAGTCGTTCACGCACACATAATCGGCCTGATCGACGAATGAGAGCAGTTCCGCGCCCTCGAACATAGGTAGTCCCTGACCCGGATCAAAAATGAACGGTATGCCGGCCTCCGCGAATTGCCGCGCGTGGTCGATCATGCCCTGTCGCCCATCCGGCGAGACGATGCCGAGCGTGACGCCAGCGGCATCGGCGACGCGGTTGCGGTGCGACTCGCCCATGGCCCCGGGATGAAACGCGGTGATCTGGTTGTCATCCAGATCAGTCGTGATGAAGGCCTGCGCCGTATACGTCCCCGGCACCTCGGTCACATGGCCGCGGGCGATGCCGTGCCGATCCATCCATTGGGCATAAGGGAGGAAATCCTCGCCGACCGTACCCATGGGCACGGCCTTGCCACCCAGCGCGTTCAGGTTATAGGCAATATTGCCGGCGCAGCCCCCGAACTCCCGCCGCATGGTCGGCACCATAAACGACACGTTCAGGATGTGCAGCCGGTCCGGAAGAATATGTCGTCCAAACTGGTCCGGAAACACCATAATCGTATCGAACGCAAAGGATCCGCAAATCAACGTGGTCATTGTCCCCAAAACCCTCGTGAGTGGACCGGCCGCTGAACACGGGTAACTCAATGGCGCACAGCATAACCGCCACCGAGGTCTCCCGATATCGCAACCGGCCCGAATGGAAGAAAAGGCCCGATAGGTGGCTGCCACCGGGCTCAGGCGTGGGTCGCCGCAGGCCTCCAGGCCAGGTCGAGCTCGCGCGCGGCGCGCACCTCGTCCACGCGGCGCACAGGCAGCGTATGGGGTGCAGCCTTCAGAACGTCCGGCGTGGACGCGGCCTCGGCGAGGATCTCCGCCATGGCCGCCACGAAACCATCGAGCTCGTCACGGCTTTCGGTCTCGGTCGGCTCGAT
This sequence comes from Acidiferrobacter sp., assembly GCF_054609335.1. Classification (NCBI taxonomy): domain Bacteria; kingdom Pseudomonadati; phylum Pseudomonadota; class Gammaproteobacteria; order Acidiferrobacterales; family Acidiferrobacteraceae; genus Acidiferrobacter; species Acidiferrobacter sp. The sequence goes on from NZ_JBTRWP010000018.1 coordinate 34,232, forward strand.
CAACAGACACTCTGGAACCATCAAAGGAAAGTAGATGGTCGGCGCGTGGTAGCCCTTGTCGAGCAAGCGCTTGGCGACATCGAGCGCTGTCACCCCGGTTCTTTCCTTGAGACCCTTCAAGGTCAACAGAAACTCGTGCGTGGCGCGGCGACGCCTATAGGCGGGCTCGAAGCCCAAGCCGCCGAGGCGCGCGAGCAGGTAATTGGCATTCAAGGTGGCATAGTCACTGATCCGCGCCATGCCCTCACGTCCGACGAGCCGCGCATAAACATAGGCGCGCAAAAGCACGCCCGCGTTGCCCATGAAGGCCGATAAACGGCCGATGGTCTGCGGACGGGTCTTCTCCGTGATCCAGCTATAGCGCCCGCCGCTCTCGGCGACCATGGGCACCGGCAAAAACGGCAGGAGCCGCTCGCTTACGCCCACAGGTCCCGCGCCCGGGCCGCCCCCACCGTGAGGGGTGGAAAAGGTCTTGTGGAGATTCAGGTGCACGACATCGAAACCCATGTCCCCGGGCTTGACCCGGCCCAGGATGGCATTCAGGTTTGCGCCGTCGTAATAGAGGAGCCCACCTGCGGCATGCACGCGCCGCGCGATCTCCTCAATGTGGCGATCGAAGACACCCAGGGTCGAGGGGTTGGTCAACATGAGGCCCGCGGTCTGCGGTCCGATGGCGGCATCGAGCGCCGCGAGGTCGATGTCACCATCGGGGCGCACGTCGATCTCCCGCACGCGGTAACCGCACATAGCCGCGGTCGCTGGATTGGTCCCGTGGGCCGCCTTGGGGATCAGGATCTCGTCGCGCGCGAGGTCGTTACGAGAGCGATGGTAGGCGCGGATCATAGCCACGCCCGCGAACTCGCCCTGGGCCCCAGCCATGGGTGTGAGCGACACCGCGCGCATCCCGGTCACGTCCTTCAACATCTCCTGCAGCTCGAAAAGACACGCGAGAAAGCCCTGACCTGTCGACTCGGGCGCGAGCGGATGGCGATTTGCGAAGCCCGGCAGGCTCGCCGCGGCGTGCGCGGCGCGGGGGTTATACTTCATCGTGCACGAACCGAGCGGATAGAAGTGCGTATCGATGGAGAAATTCCGCTGGCTCAAGCGCGTGTAATGCCGGACCGCCTGCAGCTCCGAGACCTCCGGCAGGACGGGCGGCGCGCGCCTCAGGAGCGCCGGCGGAATGTCGCCAGGCTCGGGCAACGAATGCGGCATCTGCGCGCCGTTCACCCGCCCACTCTGGCCTCTTTCGAATATGAGCACGGGCGGCTACTTCAGGGCAGCAATGGCGGCGGCGTAGTCCGGTTCCTGACCGATCTCGGCTACGAGTTGGGCGTGCGCAACCCGGTCCTCGGCATCGAGGACCACGACCGCGCGGGCCGTTATCCCCTCGAGCGGCCCGTCCTGAATCAAGACCCCGTAATCGCGCGCGAAATGGCGGTCGCGCATCATAGACAGCGGCACGACATGCGAGGTGCCCTCGGCCGAACAAAAACGGCCTTGCGCGAACGGCAGGTCGGAAGACACCACGAGCACCACCGTGTTCTTGTCCTTGGCGGCATATTCGTCGAAACGTTTTGTGCTTATGGCGCACACCGGCGTGTCGAGACTCGGGACAATGCTGATGATCTTCTTCTTGCCCTTAAAATCGCCAAGACCCACGTTCGCGAGCGAACCATTGACGAGCTTGAAATCCGGCGCCTTGGCGCCGACTTTGGGAAGATCGCCGGAGGTGGTGCAGGGGGTGCCTTTCAGGGTGATTTTTGCCATGTCTTAAGAGCTCCTTGGGTTGTCGTCCTTGTATGCGCAGGGGGGATCGAGACGGCGCTTCATCACGATCCGCTCCAAATGCTCGGCGTAGCGGGCTATATCGTCCGGGGTCTTAGTCTCGGTGGCGCACACAAGCAGTCCGTCGCCCATCTCCGGGAAGGACTCACCGAGCGCATAACCGCCGAGAATGCCCTGCGCCTCGAGGGCGCGCAGGGCCTCGGGCACCGGCACCGGGAGCCTGAGCGCCACTTCATGAAAAAACGGCGTCGCGGGAAAGGCCGCGCGCACCCCCGGTATGGCGGTCAGGCGCGCGCGCAAATCGGCGGTATGGGCGTGCGAGGCGAGCGCCACGCGGCGCAGACCCTCGGGCCCCAAGAGCGCCATGTGCACCGTGGCGGCGGTCACGAGCAGACCCTGGTTCGTGCAGATATTGGAGGTCGCCTTGGATCGGCGGATGTGTTGTTCGCGCGCCTGCAAGGTGAGCGTGAAGGCCTCGTGACCGGCGACATCGACCGTGCGCCCGACGACGCGTCCAGGCATCTGGCGGACGTGCTCGCTCCGACAGGCCATGAAGCCGAAGTAGGGTCCGCCCGAGGACAAGGGCGCGCCGAGCGGCTGCCCCTCGCCGACTGCGATGTCACAACCTGGGCCCCACATTCCCGGCGGCGCAAGCAATGCGCAGGCGACGGGGTTCACGAGTCCTATGGCCACGAGACCGTGATCCCGGGCCCGGGCAGTCAAGGCATGCACGTCCTCCAGACAACCGAAGAAGTTTGGCTGGGGGATGACGAGCGCCGCGGCCCCGTCGAGACGCGCCTTCAGGGCCTCCAGGTCGGTCGTACCATCGGTGCCCATGGGCACGATCTCGAGCGTGATCGACTGCGCCGATACCACCGCCTCCACGACTTTGCGGTAGAGGGGGTGAACGGTTTCCGGAATCAGCACGCGTCGCGACCGGCCATGCAGCCGCACGGCCATTAACACCGCCTCGGCCAAGGCCGATGAGCCGTCATAGAGGCTGGCGTTGGCGACATCGAGACCGACGAGGCTCGTAATCATGGTCTGGAATTCGTAGAGCACCTGCAAGGTGCCCTGGCTCGCCTCGGCCTGATAGGGCGTATAGGCGGTATAGAACTCGCCGCGGCTCGCGATCTCCCAAACCGCCGCCGGAATGTGGTGCTCATAGGCGCCGGCGCCCAGGAAGGTCAGGAACTCGCCGTCAACGGCGGCGCGCTCACGCATGAGACGACTCACCTGCTGTTCCGTCATCGCTTCCGGCACGCCGGCAAGCGGCGCTGAACGCAGCCGCGATGGGATCTCATCGAAGAGCTCCTCGACCGAGGCCGCGCCTATGGTCTCAAGCATCGCGTCCCGATCGGCCGCAGTATGGGGAATGAAGGGCATGATCTAACCTTCGGAGGCCAGCAAGGACTCGTAGGCGGCCGCGTCGAGGAGTGCGCGGACCGCCTCAGGATCATGGGGTCGCAATTTGAAGAGCCAGCCCTCCCCGTAAGGATCGCTATTGAGGGTCTCGGGCGCGCCGGCCAGCGCCTCGTTCACCTCAGTGACCTCGCCCGCAAGCGGGGCGTACACATCCGATGCCGCCTTGACGGATTCGACGACCGCGCATTCCTTGCCGACCACAAGCTCGGTCCCGGGCTTCGGGAGCTCGACGAATACCATATCGCCCATGAGGTCCTGGGCGTGATCGGTGATGCCGACCACGATATCGGCGCCTGCCGCGCGGACCCACTCGTGGCTCTTCGTGTAGCGCAAATCCCCCGGTACTTTACTCATCTCTCCTCCCGTCTATAGATCGATCAGGGCGCGTCCGTGGCGCACAAAAGGGGGCGCAACCAGCCGTGCGGCCAGCGCCTGCCCGGAACGTCCGGCGAGCGCGCAGACCTCCCCGTCCAAAGCCCCGAGCGGTACCCGGACGAGACCGATACCGCGCGACAGGGTCGGCGAGAAGCTCCCGCTCGTCACTGTCCCCACGCCAAAGGGCCCCTGCACCTCCTGGCCCGCACGCACCACCCCCGCTCCCTGCAGGACGAGGCCTGTAAGCCTACGCGCAAGACCCTGCGCGCGCTGCCGCAAAAGGGCGGAACGGCCGATAAACTCGCGGTCGGTGGCGAGATTGACAGTCCAGGCGAGGCCCGATTCGAGCGGCGAGACCTGTTCATCCATCTCATGTCCGTAAAGATTCATTCCGGCCTCAAGCCGCAGGGTGTCACGGGCGCCGAGCCCCGCGGGAACGACCCCCTGGGCCGCGAAACGCGTCCAGAGCGCCGCAACTTCACGCGCGTCGACGAGCATCTCAAAGCCCTGCTCGCCCGTGTACCCCGTGCGCGCCACGAAGCTGTCCCCCGTAAATACAGCATGGAAGGGCGGCAAGCGACCGAGGGCGGCGAAGGCGGCGGCATCCAGTACCCGCGACGCCGCCGCATCGGCCTGCGGCCCCTGCACGGCGATCATGGCCAGATCGGGACGCGGCGCGATGTCGACGGCAAACGCCCGCGCATGCCCGCGCAGCCAAGCGATGTCGCGCTCGGCGGGGCCGGCGTTAACGATCAGACGAAACCAGTCGGGGGCGATGAAGTAGGTTATGAGATCGTCGAGCACGCCCCCCTGTTCGTTCAGGAGACAGCCGTAGAGGGCCTTTCCGGGGACCGCGAGCCGGTCCACATCGTTGGCAAGCACATAGCGCAGGAAGTCACGGGCGCGCTCCCCGCGAACCTCCACCGCACGCATATGGGATACATCGAAGATGCCGGCCTGGCGGCGGACAGCGTGGTGCTCGGCAATCTGGGAGCCATAGTGGAGGGGCATGTCCCAGCCCCCGAAATCCACGATACGGGCGCCGGCCTTGACGTGCTCTTCATACAGGGGGGTTCGGTGACCCATGAGAGATCTCGCGTTCAATACACACGAACTCGCACCCCAAGGGCTGCGAGCGCTTCAGAAAGCCACCCCTCTGTCCCACAACCTGAGAGCTTTAGCCCCTTCGGTGGACTGCCACGCAGTCTCTCTCCAGAGTCGACGAAAATGGCCTCGCGGTCCCTTTGCCGGTACGTTTCCGGGCGGTTGCGTCGTCGGCGCCCATGCCCCGAAGGGCGGGTCTCTCCCGCGAGCCGTCTGTCGCCCGCTGACTATATCAGCCTCCCTATGGGGACGCCAAGCCGAATAGAAGCGCGTCCGGAGCCCGGCGAACGCGCAAAGCCACGCTTGCAAGCCCCGGCGCAGCGTCTAGGCTATAATGGCCAATTAATAATAATCATAATCCGGGTGGAAAAGGCCGTCGGCGGTCGCGCCGAAGCCGCCAGAGCGGCCTTTCGAGGATATTGAGGAGACTCTATGCGCCGCTTCATCGCTTTAGCTCTATGCCTTTTCTGTGCGTCGGCCTGGGCCGCAGGCCCCTCCAAGGCCTACATCATGGTCGCACCGCCTCGACAATCGCAAACGCAGGAGCAGGCGGTCTACGGACGCATCGCGCAATTCCTGGCGCAGGCGACCGGCGCACCGATCCGATTTCGCTATACGAGCAACTGGCTCACCTATATGGACCAAGTCCGCCAAAACTCGGCCGACATCTACTTTGACGGGCCATCCTTCATAGGATGGCGGATCGCGCGTTGGCACGATCATGCGGCCGTGGCCCTGAGCGGGCACCTGAAATTCGTGCTGGTGACGAAAAAGAGCGACCACGCGCCCACCAAAATGAGCGAGCTGGTCGGACGCAGTGTCTGTGCCTTCTCTCCGCCGAACCTCGGGACCTTGACACTCGACACCTCGTTCACCAACCCATCCCGGCGGCCCTATATTGTCGTGATCCACAGCTTCCCCGAGGCGGCGCGCAACATCATCGACGGAAACTGCGTCGCCGCCCTGGAGCCACTCCCGGTATTCAAACACCAGAACGCGAAATTCCCGGGCCGCCTGCAAGTAGCCGGCACGATACCGGGCCTGCCCAATCAAGCCTTCTCCCTGAGCGACAGGATCCCAGCAGCGTTGCGCCAAAAGATCATAGCCGCGCTCCTGAGCCCGGCGGGGCACGCAGTGACCAAGCCTTTGCGGGATATGTTCGGGCACAAACAGCTCGTGCGCGTGCACGACGCCGCCTACCTACCCTATCGTAAACTGCTCAATGCCATGGTGGGTTTCTAGGCGCTGCGAGACGGAGACGGGCCCCAAGCTGCGCAGGCCCTCTCCCTACGCCGCTTGGGGCCGGGTACGGACTGGCATCGGTGGGCCGGCAGCGTGTGAGGCGCGCGACCCTGCCGCGGGCCGTCGGCGGTGCGACGCACAGCGGCAGACTTGGTCACAGGGAATCCGGTTTATTGGAAGGAGTGCGGCCCGCTTACCAAGAGCGCGGACTCGAACAAACCGAGCACGCACTTGAACCTGCGATGGCGGCCCCAAGCGCCACGCCCCACCTCTTCAGTCGCGCGGCACCCGATGCGCGATCTGGTATTTGTCGAGCAAGCGATAGAGGGTCACGCGCGAAACGCCGAGCGAACGTGCCGACCGCGACAGGTTGCCGCCACTTTTCTCGATGGCCTCGCAAATCGCCTCACGCTCGGCACGCTCGCGCGCCTCGGCCAGCGTCTCCTCGACAGGAACGTCACGGTAGGAGCCGACATAATCCAGGCCCAGATCCTCGGGCCCTATCAGTTGCCGCTCGCACATCACCATGGCGCGGCGCACCCGGTTGATGAGCTCACGGACGTTGCCCGGCCAGGTATGCTGGCTCAGGGCGATGAAGGCATCGCGGCTGAAGCCCCGCACCTGCGGGTTCTTTTCCGCAGCGAATGTATCGAACCAGTGGCGCGCCAAGGCCGTCACGTCACCCTCGCGGGCACGCAGCGGCGGCACCTCGAGGTTCAAAACATTCAGGCGATAATAGAGATCCTCCCGGAACCGCTTTTCGCCCACCGCCTTTTCGATATTGACGTGGGTCGCGGCGATGACGCGGATGTCCGCATGCATGGTCTCGGTGCCGCCCACACGTTCATAGGTCCCGCCCTGCAGAACGCGCAAGAGGTTGACCTGGAGATCCAAGGACAGGTCTCCGATCTCGTCGAGGAAAAGCGTACCCCCCTCGGCCGCCTCTATGCGGCCGATCTTGCGTTGATGGGCGCCCGTAAAGGCGCCCTTCTCGTGACCGAACAATTCCGACTGGATCAACTTGTCCGGGAGCGCCCCGCAATTTACGGCCACGAACGGGTGCGAGGTGCGCGACGAATGAGCATGAATGGCAAGCGCGCACAACTCCTTACCCGTGCCCGTTTCTCCCTGGATCAGGACCGGGGCATCGGATTGGCTGATCTTCGCGATCCGCCGAAACGTGGCCTTTATCGCCTGGCTGGTGCCTACGATGTTCTTTTCGAAACGGTTTTCGACCGACTGCTGAGGGCGGACGCGGCTCAGGTTCGCCATGCCAAGGGCGTGGCCGAGGCTATGCAAAAGGCGCGGGACATCGACGGGAGCGACGTGGAAATCGAGACAGCATTCGCTGATGAGATGGTTGGCCACAGCGCTCTTCAAGAACGCGAGATCCAGGATCGCGATCCAGCGGAAACGGCTATTGCCATATCCGAGCAAGGCTTCCGCTTCGGCGACTTCCTTCTCGTTCGCGTTCTGTAGGCACACGATACCGACGCCCGCCCCCAGGCTGTCCATGTGAGCGCGTGCTGACGCCCACGCGCCGACGCGCGTCAGATTCCACCCCTGGCTCGTGATATCGGCCTCCCGGAATGGGAGAGTCTTCGCCGCGCAGTATACGAGCAGAGAGCGGGCGCCGCCCCCAAGCCCGGCACGGAAACCGAAATTCTCCGTCTTGCCGTCTCTCTCCTCGCCTCGCACCTCTGCCTCCTGCTCCCCTCGTCAATTCCGCTAAAAGGTCGTTGGCACGGTCACGCTTAAATTGACATTGGGCGCATCCTTCGTGAGCCCTATCGCTAAATTGGTGACGACCGTCACGCGACGGCTATCCGCGTAGGACATGCCGAGATTCAAGACCGCGGCGTTGCCGTTGCTCCCGACAACCGCCTGCCATGGACCGCCTTGCGGCTTTATGCTCGTCTCGGTGATGAACGTCTCGTTCATGGACAGCGTCAGACTCACGCGGCGGTTGAGCGCGAAGGCGGTCCCGCCCCCGAAACTAAAGGCGTTGCCGCCCGCGACCTCCCCGGGCTGCGGGGTTGTCGTACTGGAGATATTACCGAAGCTGTTGGGGATGTTATACGTATAACTCACGCTCCCGAACAAGATCGCCGGACTTACGGGTTTGATGAAAGAAAGCCCCGTCGAAACGGACCACACGCCGTTACCGGTCGGCAGGGACTCCGGGTAGCTCAGGTTATTGTTCTGCGGCTGGGTGACGACCGCGATGCCGTAAGGGCTCCGTCCGGTGGGCGCCTTGGCCGTCAGGTTCCAAATGGCCGCAGCCCCACCTTGGGTGCCGGAGAGCTGGTAATACAGGGCGGCGCTGACATCACCGATCTGGCCCTTATTGGCCACATCCTGCTGGCTCGCCTGAAGGCTCGAGCTATTGACGCCCACAGACTCGTAGGTGCTCTGCCGGGCGAGATAGGGGACCGTCAGCGACAACTCAAGGTCGTCGGTAGGCGCGTAGCTGCTCTGGAGCGACAAGGTTTCGATATTGCTCTGGACCTTACTTACGTTGATCTGCCCGAGAAAGATCGCCCCGAGGGCCAAGAAACCGTTCAGCGTAAGGGCGTTGCTGTCCGAGTAGGCGTAACTCACCCCGGGCTGCAGAATCAGCTGACCGGCCTTGAATAATGCGTTTTGCTGGCGATAGACCGCCTGAACGCTCTCTTGCGCCTTCGGTTTATGCTGGACGCCCAGCGCGCCCTGCGTCGACGAAGCGGCCCACGCGGGCTGCGCCGCAATAAGCGCTACGATGAGCCCCCATGAAACGGAACCACTCTTCCGTCCGCGCACGGTCATACTCCTTGCCAGCGTGAATTGGATCGGGACCTGGATCACGTCGTCTGGCCCCCCACAATATCATTTTTTTATAATATTATACTTGAGTTCTCTTTAATTCTGCCGCTCTGCCGCGCGTGGAGCGCCCCATGGATCACGGCGGGGACCGATATCTCGACGTCCTCTCCGACCACAGAGGTAGGCCGGTCCAGGCATCCGATCTCGCACCCTTCCGCGATGTGGATGTCGCCTTCGGCGATGATCGGTCCCCATATCACGCATCGCATGCCTATGATTATCTCACCTTCACACACAAGCGCGCCGTCTATGACGCTATCCGCCCCCACCTCCAGACGGCGGCGGGCTTTGACCGATCCCCGTAGTCTGGTTCCGGCCACCAGCGATACCGGTCCGCGAACGACCCGATCCTCGGTCATCGTCGCAGACACCGGATCCGGCAGAGTCGCATCGCGCATCCGTGGCTGCGCATCACCGGCCAGGATCGTCGGGGCCGTCATCGATACGAACAGGCACGGCGCGTCAACTTCAATCGTTTCATTGGCCGATGCCCGGCCGGTGATGCGGCAACCGCCACTTATTTTGAGTGTAACATCGGCGTGGCACCAGCGAATGATCGTGGAATTCCGATTGAGATGCAAGGTGGCCGCCGCGTAGAGCGCGCGATACGAGCCGTTTTCTCCGGACTCCAGCGAGCCTTCGCAGGCGACCTCTCTCTGGAACGCGATGGACGCCGGCAACACAATATCGCCGAAGGCGTAACTCATTTTGGTCGCGCATTCCGCGGGCGGTCGACGCACGGACGCCGGGATGAGGAACAGCAGCTCATCGTCCAGCCGGTATTCGGTAACAGTCGTCACGGGTTGCGCGAACAAGCCAAGGCGCGCGCGTAGCTTCGTGATCAGGCTGCGGGCGAAATGGTCCGGCGCGTAGGCGGCCTCCGATAGCGGTGACGGCCCGAGCGCCCTGCGCTGGCGCAGGAAGAGCCCCGCGGTCGGCGCAAAGGGGAGGACGAAAATGGTCGCCGTCACGATGATAAGTAGGCTCAACATGGCGTTTCCTCAAGGGGGTGCCGGCGCCGCCGGATCCGGCGTGCCAGTCGCTTGGCCGCGGTAACGGGGCGTCTTCTGCCAGCGAACGCGGCCCGGCCGCACCACGTCGCCGATGGCAGCCAGAAACCCGGCGGTGGCCGCGTAGGTAGAGACGAAGAAACCGATCAGGATGAGCGGGACACCCTTGACCTTATCGCGTTCCCCGTCGAGACGCATGGCCGAGGCGATCTCGTAGAAGGCCGCGGCGTTGCCGAAGGTCCCATAACTCACGACCGCCAGCATGAGCAGCAGGCCGCTGCCGTTGTCGCCGCACAGCCACAGGAGATACAAGACGAACCACCCTACGAGGAGCACGGGCGCCATGGCGTATATGCCGAGCAAAAGCACGCCGTCGATGCGCTCCCGGCGCGTCACGTGAGGAGAACGCAAGAGTGGCAGCAGGTGGCGAAAGAGGACTTGATTATGCCCCTGGGACCAGCGACGCATCTGGCGATAGCGGGCCTGCCATGACTCCACGACCTCTTCGTAGCACTCCGAACGGTTTTGGTACGCGACCTGCCATCCAGCGATGGCAAGACGATAGGTGATATCGGTATCCTCGGCCAAGGCATAGGGGTTCCAACCCCCGATCGAGCGCAGAGCGGCCACGCGCACCCCGCCCACCGTACCGCCGAACTGCGGGATCAGACGCAGATTGGCGCGCGCCTGCTGGTCGACCTGGTAGCCGCCCGACCGCTCCAGCTCCAGAAGGTGGGTAAGGACGTTAGTATCGCTGTTGTAGGGAACCACACGCCCCATAACGCCCCCGACTTCCGGGTCGAAGAACGGCGCGACGAGCTGTTTGACGAGCCCGGGACCGGGCAGATAGTCGGCGTCGAAGACGAGCGCGATATCGCCCGACACGAGCGCAGTCGCGTCGACGAGCGCCGCGGCCTTGCCGGGCAGCGCGTCCATGGGCCGATGCATGACCAGGATGCGGTCAGGGTAAAGGCCGGCGAATCGGTCGAGGATTGCGGGCGTCTCGTCCGTGGAGCGGTCGTCGATGCACAGTATCTTCAGGCGATCGGTCGGGTAGTCGACGGCGACCATGCGTTCGAGGACTTGGTCTATAACTTGCTCCTCGTTGTGAGCAGGAATGACGACCGTCACGGACGGCCAATAGGCCTGGGTGATATCGAGATAGGGATGGCGCTGGCGCCCAAAGAGCCGGTTCATGGTGAAGAACAGGTGCCGCAAGGCGTAAAAAAGCACCATAGAAACGACGACAAAGGCGATCGGCTGAAGCACGCCGATCAAACCCGCGTGCGCCTGCAAGGCGCGAGCGGCAAGCGGTATGCCGACAAGATCATTACTCATGGCGCAGCCTCCAACTCATACCCCACGAATAGAACGCAACGAGGCCCATAACATCGAGCAGGAGACCTAAGAGCAGGAACAGTGTCGGCATGGCGATGAGGCCAAGGTCGTGGATCGCAAAGGCCTGCAGGCAGAACTGGCAAGGCAGAGCGACTGCAAGCCACGTCAAGGCGAGCAGCGTCAGGGCGATCTTCTTGCCCAGACTAAAGTTGAGCGGGTAATAGATCGCCATGAACATGAACGGAGTGACGAACATGAGGGTCAACCCCATGAGCAACATCGACTGGATGTAGCCCGCTAGAACATACGGAAACGGCGCGAGCAGGGGAGTGAATGCCGTGGCACCTATGGCGAAGACCGCGGCGAGAGTAAAGAGCGCGAGGGACACGGGGAGGTGGCGGCGACGCAAGAACGCGGCTGCGACCAGATCGGCGATGACGAGCACCACGCAGGCCATCCACGCAGCATGCGAGGGCGGCCCGGCGCCCAGGTCGGGCACCGGGATAAAGAGGTCCGCCCTCCACGGCAGCACGTAACGTATCTGGCTAACGCCCACTCCGGGCGCGATCACGCCGCACCAAAATCGTTCTATGGCGGTCCAAAGCGGCAGAATGATCGGGCGCACCGCCCACAAAACCGCGAGCGCGAACACCGGGCCTAACATCAGCGAGATCCGGCGCTGGCCGCGTTCGTGGGGCATGATGCGCAAACCGCGGTGGGCGGGAATGATCCCACCCCGCCAGCCTTCGGCGCGAACGGCCGCGCGTGCCTCCGCCTCCGGGTTAAAAATGATAGAAGACACCGATGGACCCTCCGATCTGCCGGTAATAGGGACTTGCGAAACGCGCCGCGAAGAGATCGGTGCCCCAGTCAGCCCCTAGCCATTGCCGCCAAGTGACGGACAGGGTGTGGCTACGAAAGTCGACGAGCGCGACATTGGCGCCGATCGGGAGATAGGCCTCGGTCCCCCAACCATAACGAAGCGTCACCTCGGTTCGCCCGCTGGAGTCGTAACCGACGGCCGCGAAGCTCCTTTGCGCCTGCACGGCGCCCGGGTCGCTCGTGGTCCAATTGTGACCGGCCGTTGCGACCCAATGCGCGGGGAGATAGGCGGTGAGGTTCACCCAGCCACTGCGGTCGTCGTGGCCATCGCGAAAGCGTATGCCCGTGTATCCGACCGTGCCCACCAGACGCTTGTCGGGAAGTGCCTTGTAGGACAGGCTGGCATCGACTCGGTCTTTGGGGACGACGTCCGAGTTCGTACTGCCGGCGAGGCTTAGATAGCCATACCATCGCGGTGCGAAGGTCTGGGTGACGCCAAGGACCCCGTAGCTCTGTTCATACCCGAACGTGCGGCCGTGGTCGACCTCCCAATTCCAGATCGTATCCGACCCTTCGCCCAAGACTCCTCTGGCGTAGACACCCTCGAAACGCCCGTACCCCTGGGTCAATCGATAATAAGACCCGCCCGCACCCACCCACCCGTGGGCGCAGGCAACGCCCGGCCCCATGACCGCAAGCAGCGCGATAAAGCGTAGGGAATGTGCCCTTCGCTGGGCCGTCATGACGCCACCGCCCGCGGGCGAGTGACGCCGGCCCGCGCCTTGGGCGTACGGCTTTGTCGAGCCTTGGCCAGGACGGCCGCGATGCGCCGACCGGCGGTCCCGTCCCCGAACGGCGAATGCGTGGGACGCATGGCCTCCCATTTCTCGGCCGAACGATAGAGGCGGGCGACCTCGACCTCCAGGCGCCGAGCATCGGCGCCCACCAGACGCCCGGCGCCGCAGGTGATGACCTCGGGGCGCTCGGTCTGGCGGCGCGTGACCAAGACCGGCACGCGCGCGGTCACCGCCTCTTCCTGCAAGCCGCCGGAGTCAGTCACGACCAGCCACGCGTCCCTCAAGGCCTGCAGCATGTCGGGGTAGGCGAGCGGATCCGTGAGCGTGACCCGTTTGCTGACATCGGGCGACAATCCCCGCCAAATCGTCTTGACAGCACTTGCGACCTCGGGATTCGGGTGCAACGGCCAGAGCACGGCCACGTCTGTGAACCGCTCCACGACGCGGCGCATGGCCAGGCCGATCTCGTCGATACCAGCCCCCCAGTTCTCGCGACGATGCGCGGTGACGACGATCAGGCGATGCGCCTCGGACCTGCGTGTCACAGGACGGGGGCCAAGGCGACTGTATCCGAAGAGCGCCGCGTCGACGACGGTATTGCCAGTCATGGTAACGGTCTCAAGCGGGACACCCTCGCGACGTAAACAGGCGACCGCAAGCGGGGTCGGTGCGAAATGCCAGGTGGCGATGCGGGTAATGAGTTGGCGATTCAACTCCTCAGGAAACGGCTCGGTGGTGTCGCCGGAGCGCAGACCCGCCTCCACATGCGCGACCGGCACGCGGTGATAGAAACCAATGAGCGCACCCACGAGCGCCGTCGTGGTATCGCCCTGGACCACGAGCACGTCAGGGGCCACGCGCGCGACGATCGGATCGAGACTTTCAAGCAGCCGCGCGTTTAGCTCGGCAAGCTGCGGGCCGCGCGGGCCAAGGCGCAGTGTCGCGAACGGCCGCAGCCGCAGGAACCGATAGAGCTCCGAGACCGCGGCCTCGTGTTGTCCGCTGTGGACGAGGAAGGTCTCGCAACCGGCCGCCTCAAGCGCATGGACGACGCTCGCCGTCTTGATGATGTCAGGGCGCGTTCCCGTCAATACCAGGATCCGCAGCGCCCCTTTCTTACCGGTCGGCCGCGGACGCGCCCTACGGCGCTCGTTCGCGGCTCCCGCCCCCACTGACTGACGAGACATAGTCCTTCCAAAAAAATGGCCTGTGGCAAAATCCGGCCACCTCTGTGGGCGGCTCGGTCTCGTCGCGGGGCGTCAAAGCCCCTTCATAGTCCCCAAGATTGCGCCGATCTGCGCCGCGGAAAACACCCCAGAGTGCGCAAACCCCACACTCAAACTCATCTGGTTCAAGACATTGTTGGCGCTCGACAGGACCTGCGCGCTCTGGCCCAAGCCTTGCGCGCCCAAGGTCTGCTGTATGACCCCCTGCCCCGGCACGTTCACCGCCACGATCACGGAATCGCCGTTGAACGCCACGCGCCCTTGCGCATCGCCGTTGGCCGCCGCGATATTCGCCGACCCCCCGGCCGCACCGCCGATCTCGTAGCCCGGTCCAGCCGCCCCCACATTGATGACGGCGAAATTCTTTATGACGTTGTCATTGCCCGTGGTCTGTATGCCTTGACCTATTCCCGAAACGCCCGCAATCGGGTTCCCTTGGATCGTTCCCGTGCCTTGCGCGGCCGACTTGCCCGTGCCAGCGGTCTTGGTCGAAAAACTATGCACCGCGAGCTGTGGTCGGCCGCCGCTATCCAGCCCCAAACCGAGCGTCGTGCCCACAGCGAGGCTCGACCCATCCGCCTGCGTCCAGCGGCTCACCATCTGCAGCCCGAAATAGACCACGCCGTCCGAGCCCACATAGCGACCGCGCAGCCCCGACAGGGCGCGCGCTGATAGCGGCGGCTGCGCCGTGATAGGGCCCAGATCGGGCGCAAAGAGCGTGGCCGCTCGCACTGAGACGGTCGTCGCGCAGAAGGCACCCACCGCAAGCACCCTGACCGCACTGCGGATTACTCGTTCCCTTTTGCTCGTGTCCATACCGCTCCTTCGCCCTTAATCAGGAAGTCCTTAGGTTAAAATTCAGTCGCGGGAATGAAACCAAAATCCCGCAGATTGCGTGCCTCGTTCCTTTCCATCGCCGCCATGAGGCCGTGCACGCGCATCGTCTTCATGCCTTGGCGCAGGGGTGTGGCCTTGTCGTAGTGACGCCCCATGACGATGAACACCACGTCGTCCCAATCCTTCACGAAGCGCGCGAACCGAAGGCTGCGATCGCCCAAGGCGGGGTCAGCGAGGTAGACGCGCCCATGAACCACCCCCTTAAGCACCACGAAATGCTCATAGCCCTGGATGTCGAGCAGCACCACCACCGGGACCCGCAGCTTGACGAGCAAGGCCGGCGGTATTTTGTATCCGGCCCCGTGCAGTCCGATCCGGGAAAGGTAGCGGGCCATATCCAACATCGAAAAGCCCTTCTGCTGTACCACTTGGCGGTTGCTCACCTTGAGCATCCCAACGATCACCTGGTTCTCCGACAATTTCCGGCCGTAGGCGAAATCGACGAGCGTGGCAAGCGCCGCGGCCCCACAGCTGTAATCGGTATGCTGGCGAACCACCGCCCGAAACTTCAAAGCTTGCATGCTGGCGACGTGCGTAATGAGCGGCACGCCCCCGAATCCGTTGATGACGATCGTTCCCGCCCGCGCCAGAGCCGGCAACATCGCAAGCCCTATGATCCACAGTCGAAGACGATACGGCATAGTTTTTACCCTTGTAAAAAAAATGGGCGGGGATTTTCACCCCCGCCCACTGTGCGGCCCTTAGTCCGCGTCCGCTATGCTCAAGGTGTTGCGCTGCATGTTGGCCGCGCCCGCTGCGACGTTCAGGCCGATGTTGCCCGACGCGTTTTGCAGAACGTGGTCCGACACGGTTGCGGCGTTCGTCACCGGCAAACTATACAAGCTCTCGAAGCTGACCGGCACGTTCGCCGCGATGGCACCCATGGACACCTGCGACACCTGGCTTAGCGCGCTCGCGTTGCTGCCAGCCTGGTTGAACGCGTAGGCCAGATCGTTGCTCTGCATGTTCTGCATGCCTGAAGCGACGTTGGCTCCGATGTTGCCGGTGGCGTTCTGCAGGACGTGATTGGTCACGCTCGCCGTGTTGGACGAACCCGCATCGATGGCAAGGGAGTAAGGCCCGGAGCTCTGCTCGCCGGTGATTATGGCCGTTGCCGGCCCCCCGGTGTTGTCCGCGTCCATGTCGCCGTTGCCCGTACCCCAACCAAGCGCGATCGCGGTGTTGTTGGCCTGGACGTTCTGCACGCCTGAGGCCACGTTCACGCCGACGTTGCCCGAGGCGTTCTGCAGGACGTGGTTCGAAAGCGACGCGGTCATGTCACCGAGCCCGTCGATCGCAACGGAGGGCAAGTAGAAGGCCATGTTGCTCGCCTGGTTGTCGGCGATGGCTGCGGTGGCCGTGGTAGTGCTGGCGACCGGGCCCGCGGCAGCGGCGATCGAGAGGTTGTTGGCCTGCTCGTTCCACTCGCCGGCGGCGACGTTCGCGCCGACGTTGCCGGTGGCGTTCTGAAGGACCTTGTCGTTCAAATAAGCGTTGTTATTGCTCCACATGGTCAACGACAAGCGCGCGCTGTTGCCATAGAGCCCCTCAGTCCCTTGGTCGTTGTCGATCGCCGAGGTCGCGAAGTGCCCTGCGTTGTTGTAAGCGTAGCCCAGGTTGTTGGCCTGCATGTTGTCGGCGCCCGCGGCCACGTTCACGTTCACGTTGCCGCTTGCGTTTTGCAGCACATGGTTGGTGAGGAATGCGTCGTCATCCCCTCCGATGCTGATCGAGCCGCCAAGCGGTCCGGCGTTCTGATTGCTCGCGATCGACGAGTTCGCGGTCCCGCCCGATTTGGTCGACCAGGTCAGCGCGACTGCGGTGTTGTTGGCCTGCATGTTCTGGGTGCCGGCCGCGGCGTTTACGCCGATGTTGCCCGAGGCGTTCTGCAAGACATGATTGGAAAGCGAGGCGTCGTTGTCGGCCGACAAGTCCATGCTGCCGGCAATGATGCCGCCGTTCTGGCTATTGGCGATCTGGACCACGCTCGAGCCCGTCGCGGCGGTCGGCGAGTACGGGTAGACAGCATTTGCGGTGGCGACCGACAGGGTGTTGTCCTGCATGTTCTGCTCACCGGCCGCGACGTTTACGCCGATATTGCCCTTGGCGTTTTGCAAGACATGGTTGGAGAGCGTGGCGTCGTTGTCGGCGCCCATGGTCATCGCGCCAACGAGGAGCCCCGCCTGGAAGCTGCTGGCGCCCGCATAGGCGTCGAGGCCACCCCGGTTGTAGGAGACCGCGAGGTTATTGCCCTGCATGTTCTCGTCACCGGCGGCGACGTTTACGCCGATATTGCCCGAAGCGTTCTGCAAGACATGGTTGGAAAGCGACGCCGTGTTGTTATTGTCTGCGGCCAAGGCGAGCGCAAACGGTCCGGAGACCTGACTGCTTTCGACCGAAGCCGAGGCCTGTCCAGCCGGGAGCACGCCCAGGCCGTGGCTCAGCGCGGTGTTGTTGGCCTGCATATTGTCGGCGCCGGCGGCCACGTTCAGGCCAATGTTGCCCGAGGCGTTCTGCAAAACATGGTTGGAGGCCTGGGCATTGTTGGCGACGTCCGTCGATCCGCTGACCGAGAAGATATTGTTCCACTGCACGCTATCGATAGCCGATGACGTGCTGGTCTTCGTAGTGAGAGAGCCGTTAGCGAGCGCTATGTCGGTGTTGTTGACCTGCATGTTGCCGCTGCCGGCGGCGATATTGGCACCAACGTTGCCCTTGGCGTTTTGCAGGACGTGCTTGTTGGCCACGGCGCTATTGATTGAACCGTTGGCGAAGTCGAACGAGCCTGCCGCCCACTGCGCGCTGCTCACGCTCGCGTGGGCCATGCCGGTCGTCTTGGCCATGACCACGGGGGCGACTATGGCCATGCCGACGGCCGCCACTATGGTGCGAAGTTTCCACTGAGTTACCATATACCTCTCCTTTTCGTGTGAATCGAAAACGGCTTTCAATTGAAGCCGCCCCTTGCACCCCTACGGGTGTATGCCCGCAGATATACTCAAGGTGACGCTGTTGCTCAAACTGTTCCCGGATCCCGCGGTCTGGCTCACCTGGGCAATGCCGGTCACCCCTTTTAAGGCATTGTCCGCGACCACCACATCACGCTGACCCTTGGGTTGGGCGTTCACGAGGGCGCGGTTGATCTGGTGAATGGGTGATGCGATATGGGTGAGCTGATCGAGGCTCAAGCGCTGGACGGAACGCGTGATCGTGACGCTATTGGCCTCGAGGTTGTCGCTACCGGCCGCCTGATTGACGCTCAAAATGCCTGAGAAGCGCGCGAAGGCGTCACCCGCTATGCGCGCAGAGCTTGCGGCGTCGCCGCCTGCCTGCGCCGACAGCTGCTGTCTGATCCCCGCCCCGGCGTGGGCGCCACTGGTGATCGCGTCGCTATTGGCCTGCAGGTTGCCGTTGCCCGCCGCCTCGTTGATCGCGGCGATGCCCTTGCCGTCGGCAAGCGTCGACCCCGCGAGCGAAGCCGTATTGGACACGACAAGCGGGTCGGCCGCGCAGACCCGGACCGCCGCGAGGAGCGGGACCGAAAGTCCTAAGACAACGAGCACAGCCCGATTCATAACGCCACCTTTTCGTCAAACCGAAGGTGGGGGGCCCGATCCGCCGCCCACACCACTGATGGGAGCGCTATTAACAAGAACCGTGCCAGCTCCGGGAGCTTGGGTCTAACAGGCTGATGCATAAGGAGTTATGGCGCAGGCGCCGGCCCCCCCAAACGAACGCGGCGGACGCGACTGTAAGGCGTCGGACAGGAAAATTCAGGGTCTGCGGAATGCCCCGGTTTGAGTGTATCTATAACGAAACATCTGGCCATCCCAGTGCCCTGGGGAGCCGCCCGGAACGGCTCAATTCTCTAGGCGCTTAAGGTAAGGATGAACTGTATCTTATGCGATACATAGGGGCGTTTCGCGCCCCTCAAACGGGGGACCAGCTAACCTCGACGACCACAGGGGCGTGATCGGAGGGGCGCGCATGGCCACGTGCCTCGCGGTCCACGTAGCCCCGCACGAAGCCCGCGGCGAGCGGGGCACTCAGAAGGACGTGATCGATGCGCAGCCCCTGATCCCGACGGAAGGCGGCCGCCCGGTAATCCCACCAACTATAGGCCCGTCCTTCGGCGGCGAGCGCGCCCAGCGCGTCCGTAAACCCCGTGCCGATCAACGCCTGGAAGGCGGCGCGTTCGGGCGCACTCACGAGCACCGACCCCTCCCAGGCCGCCGGATCGTAGACGTCGCGATCCTCGGGGGCGATATTGAAGTCGCCCGCCAAGATGAGCGCGGGATTGTCGGCAAGCCAGCTGCGGCTCTGCTCCTTCAAGGCCTCAAGCCACGCAAGCTTGTAGGGGTAACGGGGGGAATCGAGCGCGGTCCCGTTGGGGATATAGAGGCTTGCGACACGCAGACCCCGGAAGGTCGCCACAAGCGCGCGGCATTGCGTATCCGGGAAACCCCCCAGCCCACAGGCGACATCGGTGAGCGGCCCCCGGGCGGCAATCGCGACCCCGTTATAACTGGGCTCACCGTGGAAGACTACCTGGTAACCGCGATCGGCAAAGGCCTGCGCCGGAAAATCCGCATCCCGTACCTTGGTCTCCTGCAGGCATACGACGTCCGGCTCGACGCGGCCGAGCCACTCCTCGAGCTGCGCAAGACGCACTCTCAGGGAATTTACGTTCCAGGTGGC